>CAYQQA010000007.1:1975-14706 GCA_964419805.1 Candidatus Woesearchaeota archaeon | reverse complement strand
AATTTAGTAAAATCAGTTTTGATAATCCTTAATTCATCAAATTGCAATTAATATCCTCCATCCAAACAAAATAATCTCAAAAAGTTCAGGGTTTCCAGACTTATCAATTTATCATAAACCAAAATTGTGGGCAAAGCTCAATCTAATCCTTTTTGTTAATTCAGTAAAACCAGTCTGATCATCATAATATCTCCAAGGTTTTTGAATATATCTAAATTAATATGTGAGTCTGCAAGCCATTTTTTTATTTTCTTCCCTCCTCATTAATACGATTTCAAAGTCTCGGAGTTTTATTCATTTAACCATTTATTATATCAAGCGAGCTATGTGAGCGAGTGAATTTTCTCTAAAATTTTTTAAAGAGCCAATTTTCCCTCACAAATTCCTCTACAGAAATATTTAAAAACCATATACTTGTTAGATATTAAACAGGGACAAAGTCCTAAAAAGAGGTATGATGGAAGAAGAACTTAACGAACTTTCATTAAATCCCGAAGAGGATGGGCCAGGCAAGAAGGATGATTCTGCCTTAGACGAGCTCGACGATCTTTGGGAGGATTAGCTTTTGTTTTTTATTTTTAAAATCACAACATTGTTTTCTTTTTTTAATTCTTCAAAATCTGATGCAATTTCAATTTTAATTTCGTCAACGCTTAGCTTTGAAATCCAAATATTTGTAAGAGAAATTATTCTGCCGTAACCAACTAACAGCGCGTCAACATTCAGCTCTTTTACAACGTCATCTCCCGCGAAAACTTTTATTTCCGTCTGTGGCGACGCTTTTAGTCCATTATTCCTTAAGCTGATATTAACATCGAGATATTTCCCGTGCATAACGCCTGAAGCTTCTTCAATAACTAAATCAGGCAAGCTCGGAATAGAATAAAGCTCGTTTAATTTTTGTATTGTTTCAGAAGTGATTGACTGAGAACAACTGCTTATCGGATACATTATATCATTCTCATTGCTTGTGTGATCAAATCCTAGAACATGAAGAAGCTCGTGCACTGCAATATTAGGAAAAGAACATGAAGACTCTCTCAATAACAAAATACTCCCTGAATTAATAACATTAAAATTTTCCGCCTGAGTAATATTTGTCGGTCCGCCCTCCCCCGCAATGAAAAGCCCCTCTTCAATCCGCGCAGTGCTGTCGCATGTAATAGAAATCTCAGGATTCAAACTCACATAAAAATTCAGTGGACTTATTTCTTCAATCATTTCGAAAGCCCGAACCATGTCGTCCTTTTTTTTCAAAGGGCAATTCTCAATTCTGTAAGAAATTTTATTTTCAGGAAATCTCATATTTTTGTAAAATTGCAAAGTCGAGTACGAAAGATTGCCTCCATTATTTGATTGATTAACAATAATAAATTCTGTTGTCCCGATTGGAAAAAACCAGTATATCCCAAGGAGAACAAGAACAATCAGCAAAAACAAAAGCCCCACTACAGATTTCATCGCCATAACTGATTAAAATTTAGAGGTTATTTAAATTTATTGAAATTTTTTTTGCAAAATAAAAACCTTTCAAAAATTACTGTAATTGTTAATCCTGTAAAATCAGTTTAATCATTGTTTATCCTCGCGGTTTTTACATTATCTCTAAATTAATATGCGAGCCAGCGAGCCAATTTCTAAAAAATTCATCCAAAAACCCAGAAACTAAAAATTTATAAATCAATTTTCCGATTAAAAAAGATGTTCAAAATAAATATTGCTGGAGAAAAAGGCAAGACTTACAAAGTAGAGCTTGAAACAGAAGGTCTTGATGGCAAACAGCTTCACGACGTAATTAGTGGAAAAGAAATTTTGCCTGCGCTGGAAGGTTATGAATTTGAAATAACTGGTGCGAGCGATAAAGCCGGATTTTCAGTTCATGAAGACGCCGACGGAATTGGTCTAAAAAAAGTTCTGTTGACTTATGGCAAAACAATGAAAAAACATCCTCGGAAAGAAGGCAAAAAAAAGCGCGCCACAAAAAAGCCAAAAGGTCTCAGACTCAGGAAAACAGTTAGAGGAAAAGTAATTTCGCCTGTAATTTCCCAGATAAATTTAGTTGTAAAAAAACAAGGGCCCAAATCTTTGACCGAAATTTTCCCAGATCAGAATAAAAGTCCCGAAGCTAAGCCGGAAGAAAAAACAGAAGACAAAAATCCTGAAGAGAAAAAGAGCGAATAAATACCTTTCTTTAGTAACAACAAATAGAAAAATTTATAAACCCTAATTTTATAAAATTAAAATGAGAAACGAATACACGCTTTACATAACTCCGTCGAGGAAAAGAAATCTTTCAAAAGTAAGGACATCGGTTCTCAGAAAAAGAGAAGCGCCTTCCGAATTCGAGCAAATGCTTACTGAAGAAAATCACAAAACAGACGGAAACCCGCAAGATTTAGTAAATTATTCTGAAAGGAGATTGAGATAATGGTAGATTATGGTTGGAGAATTAAACAAAGAAGAAAAAATAGATTTATCAGGAATATAGCCACCGGTGTAGTTGCCATTGGAGTTGGACTATACTGTTACGGAAATTCTGTAGATGAAGTTATTACTACAACCGTTGATTACACGGGGTATCGTGATAGTGAAGGTGTTTTTTACACTCGTCAAGGAAAATTTCCAATATCAAATTCTGTAAAAAATCCACGAGATGAACTTAGAGATTTAAATATACAATTAGAAAACAGCTTGACTGGAGTAGTCGAAGGAGTAAAGGTCAGGCTAGAAATTCTTAACTGGTCTGATGAAATAAAATTTGCAGGGCTTGACACAACTTCAAAATAAACCCAAAATTTAAAAACTCCTTCTAATTTTCATTTCTATGAATAAATCAATCATTAAACTACCCGAGCTTAGTGTCGGCGTTGTCGGCCACATTGACCACGGGAAAACAACTCTTTTAAGCCGAATTACTGGGAAGTTCACAGACACGCATTCTGAAGAACTGAAAAGAGGAATCACAATAAAACTCGGCTACGCAAGCACTTTAATTTTCAAAGATGCAAAAGACTTCAACACAAAAAAAGGCGAGCCTGTTGTTTACATAAGTTTTGTCGACGCGCCAGGCCACGAAATGCTCATGGCAACAATGCTTTCCGGAGCTGCGATAATGGACGCCGCGATTCTTGTCATCGCTGCAAACGAGGGAATCAAACCCCAAACGCGCGAACACTTAATGGCATTGCAGGCAAAAAAAATAAAAAACATAATTGTTGTCCAGAATAAAATAGACTTGGTCTCCAAAGACAAAGCTCTAAAAAATTACAAAGAAATAAAAGAATTCTTAAAAAACACAATCGCCGAAAATTCCCCAATAATTCCGGTCTCTTCACAGCAAAACATAAACATAGACAAAGTTCTCGAAGAGCTGGCAAAAATAAAAGTCCCTGAGAAAGACAAAAATTCAAAACCAATCTTTTTGGTCGCCAGAAGTTTTGACATTAACAAACCCGGAACCGAAATAAAAAATTTATGTGGAGGAGTTCTCGGAGGAATTTTGAAAAAAGGAATTCTAAAAGTCGGAGATGAAATTGAAATAAAACCAGGATTAGTTTTGAAAAAAGCAAATCAAACAGAGTACAAAACAATTAAAACGAAAATTCTTGCTTTGAAAAAAGGAGATAATGATATGAAAGAAGTCTCGTCGGGCGCAAGTATTTCAATCGAAACAAATCTGGACCCTTTTCTTACAAAGTCTGATTCCCTGACCGGTTCACTAGTTTCAATAAAAGATTCGCTTCCAGAAATAACTCACAAAATCAAAATCAAATATGAATTGTTCAAAGAAATTTTTGGAGAGGAAGGCCACAAAAAAACAGAAAAATTAAAAACAACAGAGATGCTAATGCTGAGTGCAAACACAACAATCACCGTCGGCACAATAGAAAAACTCGATGAGAAAAAAAGCGAGGCAGAAATAACTCTCAACATTCCGATTGTGCCTCTTGAAAAAGAAAACGTCGGAATCGCGCGAAACATAAACAACCACTGGCGTCTTATTGGCTGGGGCGAGATACAATAACCCAACGGAATTTAAAACTTCTTAAAACATCTTTTCCAAAACATTAATCACAAAACACCAATATTTAAAAACATAAAATATTTTTTTTGTTTATGAAGCTTGAAGATTTGCCCCTCGGAAAAATCATTACAGGCAATGTAGATACTGGAAAACAAACTTCTGATGGAAAATATCAAATTCTCTATAATGAGGATTTAGATTTAGAGATTAATTGCTTAAGAAACACAGATTTTCAAAATGAGAGAGGTGCTAAATGTATTTTTGATTTTTTAACAAATTCCAAAGCAATATTTAATGTAGTGAATTATTGCACTGAATCTTTTCTTGTAACATCTCCCTTTTCTGGAAATCGTGATCACGGGATGATGATGCCGGACGTTTTTTTTTATGAATGGATGGGCGATAAATATAATCTTTTTTTAGGCCGTTCCAAAACGTTCCATAAAGGAGTTGTTTCTCGACCTGATGCCCCTCAGATCCGTGATTTCGATCATTCGATCGGCGTACATTGCAAAGGAGTGATTCATGAAGCCTCAATTTGTCAAGTTTTGATATATAGGTTATGGGTGCCGGAAGGGAAAGGCCTCAATGCTCAGGAAATAAGGGCAGAAGGCAAATTAAAACACATTTACAAAGACAAAAGACTTTTGGAAGAAAATCTCGACATACTTGACAAAATGCAGGATGACCCGCCTGAAGCTTGGTGGAACAATTGCCCTGGATGGAGGGAACATATTTACGACACAATTGTAGGTTCAGGATTTCCAGGAAAAAAATTTTCAGAAAGCAGAATTTCCCCTAATTTCTAAATCTCGCCACAAATAGGCTCAAGACCCTCTCTAAACAAATAATCAACTAAATAACTCAAATCCGTAACATCAACAGGTCCGCCCGACCCGGTAATTCCGTCAACGTTAGCAGCCCACATATTCGGAGGCTCTGCCCCGCCCTTGAATAAAAAATCAATCAAATAACTCAAGTCATCAACAAAAGGCCCCACACCATCCCCATTAATGTCTCCACAAACAGCAGGTTCAAAACTCAAAGGTGCAGAATCTTCATTGTTAAATTCATTACTCTCGATTTTAACATTGTCCTCGTCAGCCCTAACATAAATTGTATAACTTCCTTCAGGTCTTGTGAAACCGCCCACACTTGCAACAGCGCCAGACTGCGCGTCAACATTAACAATTTTTTCTGCAATAAAATTACTTCCTTCGTAGAACTTAACAGAAACCCCCTCTAAAGAAACATTCCCATTGTTTTGAATATTAGCGAACAAAGTAACGCTCTGCCCTTCTGCAGGATCACTTTTTGAAAAACTCAAAACAGGAACCAAATCCGCATACCAAGAAGTGTCAACCCATTGTCTAACACCCCAATCAGGCCCTTGCTCAGGCGAGCCAGAAACATACTCCCAAACATCCTTTATCTGAGCAAAATCATAACCCACACTCCGACCAAATAAATCAATCACAACCATGTCCGTAAAATAATCAGAAGTCTCCCACATAGAATCCGCCTCGTCAAGAGTCTCATAATTACTATCAAGCAAATCATAATAATCCGCAAAATCCATAGAATAATCATTTCTCATCATAGAAAACATCCACGCTGTGATGTCGTAACCTCTGCTTTCCTGAATCTCATCATTAGAAACAGTTGTATCTCTATAATCATTAGCAACATAACCTTGCCAGTTGTATGAGGGTCTAAACATCCCTTCATGAAGATAATCATCAGCTGTCGATTGAGTTATATCTCCATTTTGACTTAAAATATTATACTGGTTGTATTCAGACCATCCTTCTGTCAACCAGTCTCTGTATAGCAACGGTAATGGATTTATTGAATGCAAACTTTCATGCAAAGCACCAGACATGTAAAACCACCATTCTCCTAATGTCGGTGAAATCTCAGATCTTGCACATCCTGGTTTGTATAAAGGATTTGAAAGATATAAGTAAGAATATCCCGGGTAACTAGCCCCTCCCCAACAACCACTGGTTATCCCAGTAACATTAATTTGTAATTTCACTCCGTAAAACTGTTCAGAACTCCAACCAGTTGTAGATTCCATTAATTCGTATCTTGACTCAAAGTCGTCAAAAAAGTCGTTTATCTCTGGAGTGTTCGCATTGTAATAATCTTGGTCTATGTAGACATCAAATCTGTTGTAAGGCAAGTGTACCCATGACGTTGCGCTTTTCAAATCGGGGGTTTCAACAATATTTCCGTCTCCGTCGACTATCTCGTCAACGATAAAAGGCATTTCTCTTCCGTCAACTGTAAATGTTTGTTTATCATAATTGACAGCCATTTCAAATCCGTTACTTCCTCTGACAATTGCTTCCCCCGAAGTTTCTCTCGGAGCGTATTTTGTCAGAACATCATCGCTGAAAAGCTCAAAGTATTTTATTCCTGAAATCGCGTTCCCAACACTTGTGCCAATGTCCCTCTCGGACTTTCCGAACTGAATCACTGCAACAAGCGAAGTGCTAAGAAGTATAACTACAACCGCCAAAATCACCAGCAAACCCAAATCTCTTTCCTTCGTTTTCATAAAGAACTAATGTTTTTACTTTATTTAAAAGTTTCGATAGGTCAATTTTTAATTTTACGATTTTTAATTTCTAAAATCCAAAAATCTTCACTTCGCTCCATCAGTTAATCCAGTAAAATCAGTTTTGATAATCCTTAATTCATCAAATTGTAATTAATATCTCCTTATCCAAATAATAGCTTCCCAACAAGTTCAGGGTTTTCAGACTTATCAATTTTTTCAAATAAAAATCCTTCGCCCCACCCAGAGGTAATAAAAAAGTTAATTTAGTAAAATAATTCCATCAATATAATCTCCTAGCGGTTTTTACATTATCTCTAAATTAATATGTGAGCTCGCGAGCCAATTTTTTCTTCCTAAATATTTTTCAAACTTAATAATTTTCTATATCAAGCGACTTTGGAGCGAGTGAATTTCAGTTTCAATAAGCGAACGCAGTGAGCGCATTTTTTAATTTTCTAAAATCCAATTTTTCTAAAAACCCGCAGGAGGTTTTTCCAAAGTCCATCGGAGGCAACGAAAAGACTTTGTGGACGCTAGAAAGTCGTTGAGGTTTTTTGTGAACTTCAGTCAGAGGCAACGAAAAGAAGTTCTTGGATGCTGGAATCTAAAAACCCGCAGGAGGTTTTTTGTGAACTTCAGTCAGAGGCAACGAAAAGAAGTTCTTGGATGCTGGAATCTAAAAACCCGCAGGAGGTTTTTAGCGAGCCAACATTCCAAACATTTTAAACTCAAAAATTCACAAAAAATTTAAATACTAATAAATCATCTAATTCCATGGAAAGAGGTGTTGGATTTAAGATAGCTGTCTTCTCACTAATATTAATTTTAACAGTTTCATTCGTATCAGCAAGTTTTATCGGAGATATTTTAAAACAATTTTTCGGCGTTGAACCAACTCCAACAACAGGATTTGTAACAGAGGGTGACGGGACTTGCTATGATTTTGATGGAGCAGACAACTTCTTAGAAGCAAGCAAGGTAACTTACAATGGAAATGATTTCTTTGATTATTGTAACGGGGATGATGCTTACGATTATTATTGTGAAGGAAGTCCTGATGAAGGTGGTGTAAACACAGGGGGGACTACAAGTTTTTTACCTTTAGTTCCAAAAATAACAGGTCAAGTAGTCGGAGGAGGAGACATTTCCACAGGAGACAGCCCACCTTCAAGTTCAATAAATTGCTTTGATACTTACGGAGTTCCATGTAATTCTGGAAGATGCGGTTGTGCAGAAGGTGCAGATAAAAGTTGCGGTGAAACAGATTTAGGAGAATGTACAATTGAAACAATAATCTGTAGCGATGGAAAATGGAGCGAGTGTACAGCGGTTTTCCCAGAAACAGAAGAAATCTGTGGTGATGGCTTAGACAAGGATTGTGATGGAAAATCTGATGATGACGATCCAGATGCGGATGACTACTGCAAGGCAAATTTTGGACCGGTTTCATATTGTGATAGGGGAGAGTGTCAGAATACTGGAGAGGGAGGAGGATGTAACGATCAAGATAATGATGGGTATGACAACTGTGATATAGGGCAATCAGGAGATGATGATTATGAAATAGACTGCGACGACTCAAACTCTGCAATTAATCCCGGAGCGACAGAGGTTTGTGATGATGGCATTGATAATGATTGTGATGATCTTGTAGATTCTGCTGACACAGAAGATTGTGTGCAAGACCTCCCTGATGAATGTACAACCGGACTAACAAGAGATTGCGGGACAGATGTAGGACAGTGTTCTGTTGGTTTGGAATCTTGTGTTGATGGACAGTGGAGCGGTGTTTGTGAAGGCAATGTTGGTCCTTCTGACGAAATCTGCGACGGTTTAGACAACGACTGCGATGAAAGTTTTGATGAAGGGATTGATTTTAATGCAATAGAATGCCAGGCTGATGAAGGAACTTGCCTGCCTTTAGAATCCTTGTGTGCTGAAGGGAGTTTCCAGACTTGCTCAGATTTAGGTTATATAGCTCCTGCAGATGAAGAAACAAATGACGACGGGATTGATAATAATTGTAATGATTTAGTTGATGAAGGTTCTGCATGCACAGATGGAGATACAAGATCGTGCACTCCTGACCAAGCTTGTAAAATAGGCGAGCAAACCTGCACAGATGGTGTATGGGGAAGTACTTGTGAAATTGTAGATGACATTCCTGACTGCGATGTTGAAACAGCCTGCACGGCTCCGGATTTTCAAATTTGCGGCTCGAACATTGGAATTTGCTTCAAAGGTAAAAAGACATGCCAGTCTGACGGAACATGGAGTGAGTGCGACGCTGTGCTTCCCGAAACAGAACTTTGCGGAGACAGTTTAGACAACGACTGCGACGGTTTGACAGACGAATCAGATTGTTCCACAGAGGTCCCTTCCAAAGAGGGTCAAGTTCCTACACAACCAGATGAAGATGGAGAAGGAACCCAAACTCCAACACAAGACCAAGGCCAAGGTGATGATTTTACATTAACAGAAGATGAAAAAAATTTCTGGAGAACAATTCTTGAAATTCTTAAAGCAATAGCAAACGTTGGGAAAGCAATCGTTGGTTATTCGATAAACAGCGCTGACAAAATAATCTGTCTCGACTCAGACCAAGGTAAAAATTATTACCAGAAAGGAAGTGGTTCTGGCGCAGTCGATAACATAGAAGTCGGTTTCCAGGATTTCTGCTATCAAAATTCTCAGAACAGCAGAGTTGAAAAATGTGGTGGAGAAAATTGTTTCCTTAAAGAATATATTTGCACCGATGAAGAAAAAGTCACATCAGAAACTCTGAAGTGTGAGTTCGGTTGCCGTGATGGTGCGTGCATACCTGACTCAACTCTCAGCGAAGAAAACTGCAAAAAGTTCAATAAAGAAACCTGGCAGTGGGAATGGGTTTGTTGAATTTTAAAAAAAAGATCCTTCACTCCGCCCAGATTCATACCTTCTCAAAACCAAACTTTGTCAAGGTTTTTCTAAATAAAATTGCTAAGCCCGAAATATTTTTTTATATAAATAATATATTTTCAAAAACTTCAGGTTTTTTTCAATTAATAATCAATTGTAATCCGCGAGTTCCCGAGCGTGATTTTCATTTTTTTTAAGTTTCTTCTCTTCCTCAATCCCAAATATTCAAAGTTTTTTGCGGGCTTTTTCTAAAATATTTTGAAGCAGTTGGATATTTGGTTTTTGCATCTTCAATTTTTTCTTCAACCTCAAATCTTTCGCCTCCTGTTTCTGAATCCCTCCATGCAGGACAAATATCTTTAAATTCGCACCAATGACACAACTGAGATTTTTTAAAAGGAAAATCCTCAGCAATTTCAATAAACTTAATTCTTTCAAGAGTTTCCTTTTTCAACATCTCAAGCTGCTCCGAAGTTTTTTTAATTTTAATTTTTTTATTGTGCGCAAGATAATGCCAAACCAATTTTACATCTTTATCTTCGCCGTAAATTTCTTTGACAGCAATTGAATAAAGTGCGAGCTGTTTGTCCTTCTCCATCGTTTCTCTCGTCGGCAAAAAATTAGCAGTTTTGTAATCGTGAATCTCATACTCTCCAGTCTCTAAATTATAAACAAGCCGATCAATAAAACCTCTGACAATGTATTCGTCATTTTCTCCGAGAAAAATTTCAATTTTTTTCTCAACCTCGATCGTGTTGTCGTCGAAAGGCTGATGTTCAACATAATAATTTATCAAAAACTCAATTCCTTTATTAAAATAATCTTGGGCGGAAAATTCTTTTTTCACAATTAAAAAATCCGGTTTGAATAAAGCTTTCCATTTTTCAGAATAAAAAATCACAACCTCATCAAGCGTCGGCACTTTGTTTTCTTTCACGCTACGATAAATCCACTCAAGAGCCTCATGCACGCAGCTCCCCAAATGTGCCTCGATCGACTTTTCAACTTTTGGTTTTATTTTGTCAATATATCTAAACTTAAATTTCTGTGGACACTGCTCGAACGTCGATATTTTAGAATGCGAATACTGTTTCGGTTTTTTCATCACAACCTAAAAACCCTTTTTATTATAAATTTTGCTGTTGAATTTTTCGTGTTGATATTTTTTCAAAAGTATAAATTCAAAAAATTCAGGGCACCCAAACTTAACAGTTTATTAAAAACCAAAATTGTGAGCAAAGCTCAATTTATTATATCAATTAATCCACTAAAATCAATCTAATTATTATCTTATCCTTGAGGTTTTTGTGTTATCTCTAAATTAATGTGCGAGCCCGCGAGCCAATTTTTATTTACCAAATTTTAATTAATCATTTCAAAAAACTTTTCAAATTTCCTCCTCGATACCTTTATAAAGGAAAATTTATTGATTTAAGCATGGTTAAGAAAGCAAAAAGCAATTACAAGATTCAAAACATTGTCGCTACAACATCTTTGGGAAAACCTGTTCCTTTAACAAAACTCGCGCGGACTCAGCCTAACACAGAATACAACCCTGAGACTTTTCCTGGGCTTGTCTTGAGAATTAAAGAGCCAAAATCAGCAGTTCTTGTTTTCTCGTCTGGAAATCTTGTTTGCACGGGAACAAAATCAATCGCGCAAGTAAAAAAAGTTATAGAAGCCGTAATAAAACAACTCGCAAAAATCAGCGTTAGAATAACTGCAAAACCCAAAATCACGGTGCAGAATATTGTCGCTTCAGGCTCAATCGACCTAAAATTAAACCTTAATTTTCTTGCTCTTGAAATGGAAAATACAGAGTACGAACCAGAGCAATTTCCTGGACTTGTTTACAAACTCGTAGAGCCCACCGCGACTTTTCTTCTTTTCAGCAATGGAAAACTAGTTTGCACTGGAACAAAAAACAAGCAGCAGCTCGAAGATTCTATGGGTCAGCTTTTGAAAAACGTAAAACAGGCGTTGAAGAATTATTGAAATAGTTATTTAAACAAGCCTTCCCCTAACATTTTCTTTTTGCATATAAATCTATAAAAACCGGAATTTATTACACATTAAATGGAAGAGGTAAAACAAGGAGGTTTGAAAAAAGAAGACATAATTATAGAGGCGAAGAACTTTTTTGATTTTTACAAAAAAGACATCGGTGATTCTTTGAGAAAAGGCCGAGGTGTGATTTATCTTGATTTCCTGAAATTCACGGAATTTTCAAATCAAATCTCGGATCAGTTAATTGTCAACCCTGAAGAAACTTTAAGGCTTTTAGAAGTTGCCATCGAAGAGCTCGGACTTGTCAGCAATGTAAGAATACGTCTTTTCAACCTTCCAAAATACCAAGAAATAAAAATAAGAAACATAAGATCAAGAAATCTCGACGAGCTCATTGTTGTCGAAGGAATTATAAGGCAGGCATCAGACGTCAGACCTCAAGTTGTCAATGCAAAATTTGAATGTCCGAGTTGCGGAACAATCATGGCAGTTTTGCAGATAGAAAAAAAATTCAGAGAACCTTCAAGATGCTCGTGCGGACGAAAAGGCGGTTTTAAACTTTTAAGCAAAGAAATGGTGGACACGCAGAGACTTGTCGTCGAGGAAGCCCCAGAGTCACTTTCAGGAGGTGAACAGCCAAAGAGGCTAAATATTTTTGTCAAGGAAGATTTAGTGGAGCCGAAGATGGAGGAAAAAACAACCCCTGGATCGCGAATAAAAGTAATTGGAATTTTAAAAGAAGTTCCAGTACCTCTGAGTTCTGGAGGGCTTTCGACAAGATTCGAGATTTCAATAGAAGCAAACAACATAATCCCTCTGGAGGAAACATTTGAAGATTTAGATATAACTGAAGAAGATGAAATGCAAATTCTCGAACTCTCTGAAGACTCGGAAATTTTAGACAAGCTTTCAAACAGCATCGCACCGAGTGTTTGGGGTTATGATGAAATAAAAAAATCTTTAGTACTACAATTATTCAGCGGGGTTTCAAAAACACACGTAGAAGGGCAAAAATCAAGGGGTGATATACACATTCTTTTGATTGGCGATCCAGGAGTGGCTAAATCCGTAATGCTGGGATTCATTGCTGAAATTTCTCCTAAAGGCCGTTATGTGGTGGGTAAAAGTGCGTCGGGGGCTGGTTTAACAGCAACAGTTGTCAGAGATGAATACTTAAGAGGATGGGCTTTAGAAGCGGGCGCGATGGTTTTATCAAATAAAGGAATCGTCTGCATA
>CAYQQA010000007.1:0-1965 GCA_964419805.1 Candidatus Woesearchaeota archaeon | reverse complement strand
AAAAAATGGACGCTCAGGATAGAAGTGCAATGCATGAAGCAATGGAACAGCAAACCATCACAATTTCAAAAGCGAACGTCCAGGCAACCTTGCGTGCAGAAACTTCAGTTCTTGCTGCTGCAAATCCAAAGTTCGGCAGATTTGACCCGTATCAATCAATTGCTCAGCAGATAGACCTCCCTCCGACATTGATAAACAGATTTGACGTAATTTTCACATTGCGTGATATTCCTGACCGAAGCAAAGACGAAAAAATTGCCGCCCATGTTTTGTCAGAGCATGTTGAAAAAGGTGGAAAAATGATAATACAAAGAGAACTCTTCAGAAAATACGTCGCCTATGCCAAACAGAAGGTATTTCCCAAACTCAGCCAAGATGCCGTGGATGAAATAAAAAAGTTTTATGTTGAATTAAGAAACAAGCCGATTGCATCAGAGACTGCGCAGAGACCAATCCCTATTTCAGCAAGACAATTACAGGCTTTGATAAGAATGGCCGAAGCCTCAGCAAAATTAAAACTCAATGACACAGTCACAAAACAAGATGCCCTTGAATCAATAGATCTGATGAAATATTATCTAATGCAGGTCGGTTACGATTACGAGTCCAAAACCTTTGATATAGACAAGGCGACCTCCGGAATAACTTCTTCCCAAAGATCTAAAATTTTCGCAGTTCGCGAAGTTATAACTGAACTTGAAAATAAATTAGGAAAAATGATTCCGACAGAAGAAGTTGAAAAAGAGCTTGAGGGAAAAATGACAAAAATAGAAATTGAAGATGCGTTAATAAAATTAAAATCTCAGGGTGAAATCTTCAATCCGCGAAGAGGTTATGTTGCGAGGACTTGATGGGAAATTCATTGAAAAAGCAAATTGAGTCTATTGTAGTTGACGGAACTTGTGAACACCAAAGGTATTTGGTTAAAATAAATGGCTTGCCGATTTACTTAACTGGAAAAATCTTTTGTTTACTTTACAAAATTAGCGAACGTAAGAACCAAACAAGATGGATGGATCTGGAAAGAAGATATTGAATGGGGCTTTAACCAAGCAGCGTATTTACATAGAATGAAAAATGAAATTCTAGAATCTTTCGGCAACTCATGGAACTCTGTTGAAAATGACGGAAGAGGCTATTACAGGTTAAATGTAAATCCTGAATTAATAAGTTTTAACATCGATGTATTAAGAGAACATGAAAATTTCGAAATCAGTGAATTGTTTTCAAAATAATCCTTTCCCAGAATTTATTAGAACAACTTTCTTTCCTTTTTTGATTTTTAATTTAGGAAATATGCCAAACACCACGGAACTCGAGGGCTCAACATCAAATTTATCTTTGTATTTTTTGTAAATTTCTTTTACTTCTTTTTCTTCCAACTTAATTATTTCATTACCCTTTTTTAAAATTGAATTAATTTTTGATTCATAGGGGGTCCAAGGAGTGTGAAGTTTGTCTGCAAAATTTGCCCCATTATTTACAGAAACTCCGACTAACTTAGTTTTCAGTTTTGACTTTTTAATTCCTTCGTAAATTCCCACAAAAGATTCTCCGCTCCCGACAGGGAGCACAATAATATCGGGATTTTCATTTTTAATTTCATCCACAATTTTTTCATAAGCCTCATGGAAACCATTTGTAACGTCCCAAATTAATCCTTTGCAATGGCTTCTGGAGAGAGAAATAATATCTCTTGAGTTTAATATTCTTTTAGATAAATCAGTTTTAATTAATTTAGTGCAAGAATTAAGTTTTGTCAAAATTGTTTTTTCAAATTTTTGTCAACAATACAAATAATTTCAATGCTTGAGTTCTCAGCAAATTTTCCCAAACTGTAACCTGCATTCCCAGAAGTTATCAAAACCAAACCATCAACAAAACTTTTTTTTGCTTTAAAAATTAAAAATAAATCTCCATCTTTGAAGATGGAGTAGGTTTCTCCAGAAATTATTTATTTCTATT
>CAYQQA010000006.1:0-16919 GCA_964419805.1 Candidatus Woesearchaeota archaeon | reverse complement strand
AAAAAATTGTTTGAAAATTTTCCTGAAATTAAGAGAAAATATTTTTGGGATTCTGACTTCTTGAAATTTATCCTTATCTCCTGTATCTACATTTTCCAGGCTGTATTTTAAACATAATTTTTTAAAAGCTTCATCAGCTTCTTGCCTGCCGGCATTAGGAGGTATCCCTAAAATAGTGTAGCAGTTTTTTTCCATAAAAAATATCTGTTTTATTTATTTTTAAAATTATTCTAACTTCCAAAACACTTCCCAACAATCAAAGGAAACAAAATTGTTGCATCGCCAAAAACTTTTATTGACTCGCCTCTGCCTTTCATTTTTCCCCACGACACAGCTTCATCAGGCCGTGCGTTCGAGTCAGCACCGTCCCATTCTTCTCCAGTATTTATATAAACCGCGTAGTCTGCCCCGTTCCGCATCAAGTTCGCATTGCAAATGTGGTGTTTCATAATTCCTCCCCCCAATAAAATCATGCCAGTTTTTTCCTGCACGATCGAAAATTCGTTTAGCTTGTGTATGTCCGAAGCAATGTCCATTTTAAAATCAGGATGTTTGTACATAAAAAAATGAATCATATCTCCAGTGCTCCCATCAGTAATTGCAGGACAGTAAACATCAATGTCGTTTTTCCAGCACCAATAAAGAATGCTTTCTTCGTTGTCGATTTCTTTTCCTAAAATTTTAACAAATTCAGAAACCGATATAATTTTCCCAGTTTCTTTTTGTTTTCTGTAAATTTCCCCAAGAATTTTATTCATAAATTTTTCATATTCAATATATCTCGAGTTCGGAACAAAAATATTTCCCGTTCTGTTAATCCCCTTTTCTCTTAATAGCTCTCCCGAAGCTGAAAAATTTCCAAGTTTAAAATTTCCAAAGCATTTAATTAAATCTTCTTCAATTCCTCCGGCCGTTGTAGCAAAAACATTAATTTTTTTATGCTCTGCTAAAAATCTTACAACATCTCTAATTCCCGAAGTAATCAAATTTGATGTACACCCCAAATAAATTGTTACTTTTTCTTCAACCATCTTTTTAATTATTTCCACGGCTTTGCTAAAGTGGCTTGCCTGAAAACCAGTAGATTCAAATGAATCAATTACTTTTCCAAAATCAAAACCTTTGTTAAAATCATAACCTTTTATTGAGATCCCTTTTGCTTCTTCGGACTCTTTAAGGATTGCTTCTCGCGACGTTTTTTCAGTTTCTTCCATAAATTAAAAATTATCCAGCATTTTTTAAACATTTCGTAATATACATTCTGCAACAATTATCTTTTTAAATGAAGAATTCTAAAATTCAATATGAACAGATGGACAGAATTATTGCTTGGACTGATACTTCTTTTAGGAGTGGTTGTAGTCGGTTGGTTTTCATCAGTTTACGGCTGGACACTCTTTGGAAAAAGTTTTGACTTTCTCAATGCAGGATGGGTTCTTCTAAAAGGTGGAGTCTTTTGGGTGGTTTTTTTCATAGGATTATTTTTGATAATTCTTGGAATAAATGATTTAAGAGATTGATTTAGATTCCCAAAGCAATCAATCCCCCCTCGATAACAGCCGCAACAATCAAAAGAGGAATCACAATAAGTAAAAAAATTCTCAACGAATTTATAAACCATTTTTTAAGAGATTTATTTTTTTCATTTGAAAAAGGAAAACTTCCCAATTTCAAACCCAAACCTAAAGAAATAAAAATTGCAGGCAGCTCAAAAATTCCGTGAGGCAGAATTCTCCACAATACGAAAATGCTTTCTGCTTTAACACTTATTATTCCAACAAATCCCAGCAAGTAGCCATTAAAAACAGCTGCAAAAATAGAAAAAATCCCTAAAAAAATTCCCAAGACCACTCCCATAAAAGCACTTTGAACATTATTCAAAAAAATATATCCTGTCAACTGCGCCTGACTCATTCCTTCAGTCTCCATTAAAATAATCTCAATATAGTTCAAAATTTTATCTGTTAAATTAATTCCAAAAGCAGATTTGATTCCTGAGTTTATCAAATCATGAAAGAAAAAAGCAATCACTCCAAAAATAGCGAAAATTAAAATCGCAGAATAAATATGTTCTTTAATTTTTTTAATAAAATCAAAACATTCCAGATACTCTTTTTTAAAATTAAAATTTTTCTTTTTCATAAATTAGATAAGTAAATTTAATTAATAAATCTAACTAAAATACTTTCTTAGAATTTGAGTTTTTCTTTTGAATTTTTTCTTTAGATAAAATCCATATCCCAGTCCAAATAAAAATCCCCCCAAATGTGCAATGTTCCCTATGGGGATATTTGCGGCTGCCGACAAAAGCCACAGTACAACTAAAATTCCCGGAACAGCGTACCGCATTTTTACCGGAATCGGAATGAACATTATATAAACTGGAAGGTCTGGAGTAAGTATCATTAAGAGTCCTAAAAGTCCGAAAATAGCTCCCGAAGCACCGACGGCAAATTGCATCATTTCGCTTTTCAAAATCAATCCCGACAACACAAAAAGAATTCCTGCAAAAAGCCCAGAAGCTAAATAAAAATAAATAAATCTTTTCTCCCCGAGAATCTTTTCAAGTAAAACTCCTGTAAAAAACAAAGTAAGCATATTCGCGAACAAATGGAAAATTCCTCCGTGCATAAACATGGAAGTCAGGAGAGTCCAAATATAGCCCTGATAAATCACACTAAACGGCTGGACTGCAATAAATTTTAGATAATTTTCATTGACATATATTAAAATTGTGAACAAAATAAACGCTGCCACATTTATTCCAATCAACCAAAAAGTTGCACTGAATCTTCCAGATTTTTTATTTTGAACCTTGAAATTTGTAGCCATTATTTTTTCTTAGAACTTTTTTTAGTTTTCTTAACTTTAGCCTTCTTAGTTTTTTTAGCCTTCCCCCCTTTTTTAGTTTTCTTAACTTTAGCCTTCTTAGTTTTTTTAGTTTTTTTCTTAACAGGACCAGTTTTTTTTGACATTCTTTTTTTTACTCCTCTATCTTTTTTCATCTTCACTTTAGCTTTCTTAGAACTTTTTTTAGCTTTTTCCTTCATTTCTTTCTTTCTCTCCTTAATTTTTTCAAATTTTTCATTTTCTTTTCCAATTTCCAAATTAATTTCTTCAACTTCTTTTTCTAT
This sequence comes from Candidatus Woesearchaeota archaeon, assembly GCA_964419805.1. Classification (GTDB taxonomy): domain Archaea; phylum Nanobdellota; class Nanobdellia; order Pacearchaeales; family GW2011-AR1; genus CAYQQA01. Next base: position 13,785 of record CAYQQA010000006.1, on the reverse strand, counting down.
CTTGACAATGCTTTTTTTTATTTCTCTGATTATTGGTTCATTATCTTTTATCGAGTAAACGTTTCCGCATTCAGTACATGTGAAATTTCGTATTAAAGCGGTTTCCTCATTGACTTCGACTTTGCATCCTGCGCACAGAAAAAATTGCTTTTCTTCTCTGCTTCTTAGTTTAGTGTAAAGTTGATTTGCCGTTGATATCAAGCTGTTTTTCAAAAATTCCAAAGCCTTTATTGGTTCTATTTTCCAAAAGTATGTGTACCATCCTTTTCTTTTATCTTTCTTTCTTATCGACGAGACAATGCCTTGATCAGAAATTCTATAAAGAAGATTCCTTGTCTGATTTATTGTGAGGTCCATCTTTTTAGCAATTAAGAATTCATTAACGTGTTTTTTCGAGTTTAATAAATCTGAAATTTTTTCAAATTGCTTTCCAACGATAATTGTCACAGCATCCCTCAAAAATTTTTTCAATTGTTTTTCTGCCATTTTAGTAATCAATTTAACGCAAATAAATATCTTTCGGTTTTTTATTAAAAATATAAAAGTTTTTAAACCTATATATTCTCTTATATATATTAAAACATAACTTTTAGAAAATGGGGTGGTTCAATAAATCAAAAGAGGAGTCTAAGCCTGCAGGTAGCTTAATGCCTGAGCTTCCAAAACTTCCAGATCTTCCTCCAATTAGAAAAGATAATTCTGAATTTGCTCACTCCAAACTTCCTCGAATGCCTTCAAATTCCTTTGGTGAAAAGTTTTCTCAAAATAGTATCAAACAGGCAGTATCCAGAGAACCTAATTTTCATTCTCAGAAAAGTTCTGGGGAAAAAGAGGATCAAATGGCTTTTGAGGCAGATGAATTTGTGGCGAAACCGCAAAAGATGCAACAATCAGCCAAGCCTTCAAGGCCAGCAGGTTTTAAAAAAACAGAAGAAGTAGAACCAGAAATGGATTTTGAATTTGATGAGCCAGATTTTGAAGCTCCTAAAGTTGAAGACACCGACGATTATCAAGAATCTGAAAACGAATTTAGGCCAAGAGCCAAAGAGCCAGTATTTATAAGAATTGATAAATTTGAAGAAACGATGAGAGTTTTTGACAAAACGAGAAAAGAAATTCTAGAAATAGAAAAAACTCTTGCACACATAAAAGAAACAAGGGAAGAGGAAGAAAAAGAACTTCAAAGCTGGCAGGACAACATTTTGAAAATTAAAGATCAAGTTGAAAAAGTTGACAGAGATATTTTTTCTAAAATAGAATGACACGAAACAAAATTATCCACATTAAGTTGGATTCCGACGAAGCATTAGGAGCAAGAAGAAGTGTTCTTTCTACAGAAATGGATTTAGTGAACATAGCTAAAGCAGTAAACAAATACAAGCAATTAAAGGCTAGGGAAAACGATTTGAAAATTCTTGTAAAAAAGCAAATAAAAGATTTAAAAAACGATTTCAGAAAATTGAAAACTGTTTTGCCAAAACTTGAAATACCCAAAATTCTCAAAAAGCATGAGGATGAAATGCATTCTGATGTGGAGGTTGTGGATTTGGATGACGTAAAAAAAAGAAAAGAAAAAATAAAAAAAGAAAAAACTAAAAAATCCGGGAAGAAGACAAAACATTCTAAGGTAAAAAAACAATCTCTAAAACCAAGCGATGATTTTGAGAGGCAGCTTGCAGAAATCCAAGGAAGATTAAATAAGCTTGGGTGAATTCTTTAATCGATAAATATAAAACCTTTGGCAATTACATAACTGTATGTTTGGAAAATGAACCGTCAACAATTAATAAAAAAATATTTGGATTTTTTTAAAAGTAAAAATCATAAAATTATTGAAAATTCTTCTTTAATTCCTCGAGAAGACCCGACAGTTCTTTTTACAACTGCAGGCATGCATCCTTTGGTCCCTTTTCTTTCAGGTCAACAACATCTCGACGGAAAAAGATTGTGCAACGTGCAAAGATGTCTGAGAACTAATGACATAGATGAAGTCGGTGATGCAGTTCATCACACTTTTTTCGAGATGCTAGGAAATTGGAGTCTCGGAGATTACTGGAAAAAACAAGCTCTTGAATACACTTTTGAGTTTGTGACAAAAGTTTTGAAACTTCCGATTGAAAAATTAGCAGCAACATGTTTTAAAGGTGATGAAAGTTCTCCTAAAGACAAAGAGTCTGCAGAAATCTGGAAAAAACTCGGAATTAAAAACATAATTTTTCTTGGGAAAGAAGATAATTGGTGGTGGCCTGCCGGTAAAATAGGACCTTGTGGACCAGACACGGAATTATTTTTTTGGAACAGCGATTCAGAAATACCCAAGAAAATAAATCCAAAAGATGAAAGGTGGGTTGAAATTGGAAATAATGTTTTGATGCAGTATTTTAAAAATGAAAAATCTTTAATTCCTGCCAATCAAAAAAACATAGACTTTGGTGGAGGTGTTGAAAGGATGTTGGCAGTTTTGCAGGGTTACGAAGATAATTATCTTACAGATGTTTGGAAACCTGTAATAAAAAAAATAGAAGAGCTGTCCGGAAAAAAATATTACAACTCATCTTACAATCCAAAAATGAGGATAATAGCAGACCACATTAAAGCGTCTGTGTTCATTCTTGCTGAAAAAATCACTCCTTCGAACACAGAAAAAGGATATGTTTTAAGAAGGCTGATAAGAAGGGCCGTAAAATATGCGAATGAACTTGATTTAAAAAATTTCACGCACAAATTAGTTAAGCCTATTTTAGAAATTTATCCAGATTACAATCTTGAAAAAGATAAAAATTTTGTTGAAACAGAATTAAAAAAAGAAGAAGAAAAATTCTTAAAAACTCTTGAAGCAGGATTAAAAAAATTTCGCAAAATAACCAAAAATAAAAAAAACCTCAATGGCCAAGACGCTTTTCTTTTGTACCAAAGTTTTGGTTTTCCTTTGGAAATGATAATCGAGGAATGTAAAAAATTTAACATCAAATTCAACCCGCAAACATTTCATAAAGAAAATTCAAAACATCAAATCCTATCTCGCACAGCTTCTGCAGGAAAATTCAAATCGGGATTGGCTGACAGTTCTGAACAGACAACAAAGCTTCACACAGCAACTCATTTGCTTTTAGCCTCGCTAAAAAAAGTTTTGAAATCAAAAAATCTGCAACAAAAAGGCTCAAACATAACTAAAGAAAGATTAAGGTTGGATTTTAATTTTCCCAGAAAACTCACCGAAGAAGAAATAAAAAAAGTTGAAGATTTAGTTAATGGGCAGATTAAAAAATCTCTTGATGTTGATAAAAAAATAATGAAATTAAACGAAGCTAAAAAAATCAAAGCAGAAGGAATTTTTGACAAAAAATATTCAGATAAAGTTTCGGTTTTTTCTATTGGGGATTTTTCAAAAGAGATTTGCACAGGACCTCATGTAAGAAACACAAGAGAGCTCGGCAGATTTAAAATCCTCAAAGAACAATCTTCAAGCGCGGGCGTCAGAAGGATTAAAGCAGTTTTGGAGTAAATCCTCGACGACAAAAATCAAAATAAAGATTCACAATTTTCAAATTGTCTAGGATGATGAAACTTTTATAAACTTTAATTCCTTATAAAACAAGATGGCAATAAAAGAGGTTGAAAGCAATCTTGGTGTCCAAGACCCAAAAATTTGTTTCTTGAGCAACTACCCTCCAAAGGAATGCGGGATTTCTATCTTTACAGAAAATTTGACAAATTCAATGAATCGTTTATTCAATCCGAAGTTGAAATCAAGAGTCATAGCTCTCAACGATCCAGAAACTCACCACAGATACAACAATAAAGTTTTATTCCAGATAACAAGAAACAGCAAAGAGGATTATATAAGGATAGCTAAAGAGTTGAATGAATCTCCAGGATACAAATTAATCTGCATCCAACACGAATTCGGGCTTTACGGGGGTGGAGGTTACGGAGAAAACATTTTTCATTTTTTAGAGAATATTGAAAAACCAGTCGCATTAACTTTTCACAGCGTCCTCCCTAATCCGGAGAAAGAAAGAAAAGATGTTGTTAGAAAGATTGCAGCTTATTGTTCAGCGATTATTGTCATGGCAAAATCAGCTATTGACATTTTGAACAAAGATTATGGAATTGAGCGAAGTAAAATTTATTTAATTCATCATGGAACCCCTAATGCAAAATTTGCCCCCCCAGATGTTTATAAGAAAAAAATTGGGTTAGATGGTAGGTTCGTCATCTTTACTTTTGGATTGGTAAGCAGAGGAAAAGGAATCGAGTACATGATAAAAGCACTTCCTCCTCTTGTTAAAAAATATCCCAACCTTCTTTACTTCATCTCAGGTGAAACCCACCCCAACGTGCGAAGGGAAGAAGGGGAATCTTATAGAAACGAATTAATCGCATTGGCTAAATTACTTGGATTGGAAAACCACGTCAAGTTTCAAGATAGATATGTCGACCACAAAGAACTAGTGGATCCTTACATCCTTGCGTGTGATATTTACGCTTTCACAAATTTAGAAAAAGCACAGATAACGTCGGGAACTCTTGCATATGCTTTATCTTGCGGCAGGCCTGTTGTAGCAACTCCCGTGGTTTATGCACAAGAACTACTTTCACAAGACAGAGGAATTGTTTTGAAAAAAACGAAATCTCCCGAAGAATTTACAAAAGCGCTTGACAAATTAATTTCTGATGTTGAATACAGAAAAAACATGTCTGAAGCAGCTTACGCATTTGGAAGACAAATGATCTGGAGCAACGTTGCACGACGACACCTCTCAGTTTTTAACAGAGTTGTAAAATTAAGAGAAGAAGTAACTAAAAAATTCCCTAAAATTAAATTGAATCATTTGAAAAGTTTGACAGATAATTTTGGATGCCTCCAGTTTTGCAAAGCTGCAGTTCCTGATAAAAAATCAGGCTATACTTTAGACGACAATTCAAGGGCCCTTATAATTTCTGTTCTCCACAATTCTCTGCAGGATTCTGTAATTTCATTTAATTTGGCAAAAAGGTATTTAAAATTCATAGAGCATTCTCAAAACGAAGATGGTTTTTTCCATAATGTTTTTTTGAATAAAAATCAGAAAGTAGGCGTTCTCAGCGACGACGCGTTCGGCAGGACTATCTGGGCTTTAGGTTATACAATTTTCAAATCCAAAGACAAAAAAATAACAGAAAAAGCTGAAGATTTATTTGATAAAGCTGTTCACAATATTTCAAAAATAGAAAGTTTGAGGGCAAAAGCATTTTCAATTGCAGGATTGTGCTATCATTATGAAAAATTCGGAAGAAAGAGAGATCTGTTCCTGATAAAAGAACTTGCGGATTGTCTTAAAAAATCTTACTATGAGAATTCTTCTGATGAGTGGAGGTGGTTTGAAAAACATTTGAGTTATGCAAACGCAAAACTTCCTGAAGCAATGTTCTTGGCATACAGAGCAACCGGAAAAGAAGAGTATCTTGAGATTGCAGAAAACACACTTCATTTTTTATCTGACATAGTTTTTATCGAAGACGAATTGCACCCTATTGGACAAAACGGATGGTACAATAAAAATGGAAAAAGGGCATTTTTTGATCAACAGCCAATTGATGCATTCTCAATGGTTAGTGCTTACCTTACTGCTTACGATGTAACCTTAGATAAACATTACCACGAAAAAGCAGTTCTTGCTTTCAACTGGTTTTTAGGAAGAAATCACTTAAAGCAAATGCTTTACGATGAAGTAACTGGAGGTTGTTATGACGGTCTTGGGAAACATGCCCTTAACTTAAACCAAGGAGCCGAGTCAACAATTGCATATTTACTTTCAAGATTGATGTTGGAAGAAGTGAAGGGCTAATCAAAAATTTTGTGAAACTCTGGAGATCTATTTAGATGTTTAGTCTAAATCTTCCTTTGTGAGATTATCTATCGGTTTGTTTTTTAGGAGGGTACATCAAAGAGTCTATACTCAAAGAATCACTGTTTCTTTCAGGACCTAAACAAGAATCTGTAGAAGGAAGAAAGTTGTATTCTGCGGAAATTTTTGAACCGTAGATAGATTCAACTTTTTTGGAATTTTCTTCTTTGATAAATTCTTCCACAGACAAACTAGCCCCCCAACCAATCCAACCAGCCGTTGCTATCAGGGCTATAAGTAGTCCAATATCTCCTATCGCTTCACGTTTTTTTTGTCTTTCATCTTCAGTACATTTATCGTTTTTCATACATTTATTGAATGTTAACTAAATTTAAAACTTTTTATTTATATTTTTAAAAAAAGGAAAGATTTATTAATTATAAAGAAAAAATATTAAAATGAAATATTTAGATTTAAAAAGATAGGAAAATACTTTATCAATTGGATTTGAACGCAAGACAATCGAATTCGCAAATTGCCGAAAAAGTGGCCTTTCCCAAGAGGTGGCTTTTCATAGAATTAAAAATCTTGAAAAAAGAGGAATTATAGAATATTATTACACAACGATTGATCCTTCAAAGCTGGGCTACAAAGCATATAGAGTCTATATTAAAACGCAGAACCTAAGTTTAGAAAAAGAAAAAGAGATGATGAATTGGCTTGTCAAAAACAAAAAAACTTGGTGGGTGCTCACGGTGGACGGAAAATACAACATAGACATTCTTTGGTGGGCGAAAGATGATTATGAATTTGAAGAAGAGTGGTTAAAATTTTTACAAAAATTTAGAAAATATGTTGATGAAAAATTAATACAGATTTATACGCATCTTTATCATTTTCACAGACTTTATTTAGTTGATAAAAATAAAGATGATGAAAAAGAAGAAATAATTTTTTCAAAGGAAACAGAAAAGGTTGATAAAATTGATTTTAAACTTCTCAAAGAGCTTTCAGTAAAAGGGAGGAAGTCTTTAGTTAATCTCTCAGAAAAAATAAAATTGTCTCCGAAAAATATTTCTTATAGAATTAAATCACTTAAAGAGAAAAAGATTATAACAAGTTTCAGAATTAAAAATAGATTTGAATAAGATAGGATATAAATATTATAAACTAGAGATAAATTTGAATAGTTATGAACATATGGACACCCTTCATTCATTCGCGAAAGCACACCCCAATATTATTTATATAAACAGAATAATCGGATTGGCAGATTTCGACATAGACATCGAGGTCCCTACAGAAGAAGATTTTGTAAAAATAATAAAAGAAATAAGAATGAAATTTGACAAAGATATAAAGAATTATTCTTATTTGACTATAAGAAAAGTTCACAAAATTTCTTATTTTCCAGAATAATCTTATCAAGAACTAATCACAACATATATAAAATTAATTTGACTTTTTCTTTCATGGTGAAAAAATTGGTGTGGATATCAAGCTATCTTCCTCGCGCATGCGGAATTGCTTATTACTCAAGTGATTATATTAATGCACTAAAAAATTTCTCAAAAAAGCATAGCAAAAAAATTTCAATAAAAATAATTTCACACATTGATGCAAAAAAAGCAGACTATCCAATAATCAATCAGTCCGACAGATCATGGATTAACAAAGTTTTTAAAAAAATTAAAAAAATAAATCCTAATGCCGTCCACATCCAGCATGATTACGGACTTTATGAAACTTATGCCGATGAAAATAAAAAACTTTTAGAACTTCTTAGAAAATTAAAGGAATCAAAAATTCCCACAGTAATGACTTATCACAGTGTTTACGAAAAATTAGAACCCCCTCATAAATTTTTTGTGAAAGAAAGTCTTCAATTATTATCTCATGGAATTTTTCATGAACATTATCAAAAAAAAGCTTTGAAAAAAAATATCGGATTTATTCCAAAAAACCTTTCTGTTTTGCCCCATGGTTCGGAGCCAAATCTTCATTTTAATAAAAATAAATTGAGAAAAGAGTATAATTATTCCGATAAAATTGTTGTTGGGACGGCAGGAATAGCTGATCAGAGAAAAGGATTTCGGACAATGATTCGGCAATGGCCAAAAGTTGTAAAGAAATTCCCAAACGCTTTGCTTGTTTTGGAAATAAAGCCTCATGCAGATAAATTAACCAAAAAATACATTAATGAGGTGATGAAATCGATAATGAAAAGCAAAGTCCAGAAAAATATTGAAATAATTGTCAAGGATTATGGAAAAATAGAATTCCTAAAACGCCTTGCAAGTTTTGATGTTCTCTCTTTGCCCTATAAATCAGAGTCACAATCAGGAGTTTTGGCCCACGGACTCGCAGCACAAACCCCTGTAGTTGCAACAGATATTGAAGGCCTTGGCGAAGAAATAAGAAATTCAAAAGCAGGAATTGCTGTTCCCCTCAAGGACAGAAAACATAATTTTTACAAATATATTATAAAAATTCTTGAATCAAAAAAGTTGAGAGACAAATTCTCAGCCAACGCAAAAAAGTATGTTAAGACAACTTCTGGTTGGAATATAATTGCTAAGAAAACTTTGAAGATTTATGAGGATGTCCAAAAGGATTGTTTATAAATGTTTTAATTCACGGCGTGGGCGTTGTACCATTTTGACCAAATGGTGTGATGTACTTTTTCTTTTAGTATGTAAGTCTAAGTCCATGTTTTATATAAATTTGGACTGGCTAGAAAGATCATGGGAAAATAACCAACGTATACGTCTAAAGCCTCGTTTTAGTAAGATCATATTTAGAACTTTTTTTATGAGTTTATGGAAAATAGCTAAATCATAAATACCTCAACCCCAAAAAATCAAACTTAAAATCAATAACTTTTTTTCCAAAATAATTTTTAATCTTTTTTTTATTTCCATAAAACAAAACACTCCCTCCACTTCCACTCCCTAAAATCTTCGCTGAAACCGCCCCGTGTTTTTTCCCTCCAACAACCATCCCCTCAATTTTTTTCGGAACAACATTTTTTGCAAGCACCCCCCTATTTTTTGTTTCTTCATCCAAAAGCCTTGAAAATTTTTCCAAATCTTTTTCCATTAAAGCTTTTTTCATTTCCTTAGCAATTTCTCTAATTCTTATTAAATTTTTTACATGCTTTCTTTTTTTAATATTTTCAATCATAGATTTGTTCGCGTTTGTTTCAGTATGTGGAATTCCAGTGTAAACCAAAACTAAATTATCTTCAAGTTCTTCGATAAAACCAGATTTTAATTTCAATTCCGTCCTAATTACTTTATCTTTCTTAAATTCCAAAAAATTAATTCCTCCGAAAGCAGCTGCGTAATGATCTTGCTTCCCGCCGACAATCCCCATAGCCTGTTCAACCTTGTAAGCCATATCTGCAAGTTCTTTTTTACTTTTTTTTTCATTAATCAAAGCCAACCACAAAACATTCATTGCACCGCTTGAGCCCAATCCCGACGAAGTGGGAATTTTTCCTCCATACTCTAAATGAGTTAAATTTTTTTCCCTGATTAACTTTCCAAAAATATATTTGTTTATCGCTCCGTTCAAAACAGCCCCGCCATATCTATCTGTAAAATATGCAATGTCCGTTGTCCCGCCTGCAAAATCAATTCTCACAGGAACTTGCGCACTTTTTATTTTCTTCATTTTTTATTAAATGCAATTTTATATGTATGAACAAAAGCACAGGATAATAAATAAGAGATTATAATTGAAATTAATAATGATCCTACAAACCCAAATCCAAAAAGAGGTTTAATTGGACTAGGATCACATGTTCCATTCTGAACTCCTTCTTCAGTACAATCAATCAAAAGAGTTATGCCGAAGTTAAAAATTAATCCAAAAACTAAATAAAATAAAACCAAAAACAATATAAATTTTCCCATAGTGAATTTTAAAAATTTTTTCCAGATCATCTTACCAACAAACTCGCCCCCAACAATCCAGGATGTTTAATTTTACTCCATTTGATTGGAGTTTTGTTTTTAACAATCGAAAAATGATAGGCTTGTTTTTTTATTATTTCCAAAAATTTTTTTCCAGCCTCTCTTGCACCACCCATCAATATGATAACCTCCGGATCAAAAATATCAATTAAGTTTGCAACTCCTTGACCCAAATGAATCGACACGTAATCCAAAATATGTTTTGCTTTTTTATTCTTCATAGAACAAAGTTCCTTAAAAGTTAAAACTTTGCCAAAATATTTATTAGATAATTTCCGGTATTTTTGCCAATGTGTTTCTAAATCTTTATTCTCATCAATAATCATATGCCCAATTTCGCCAGCATTTCCCTGCCCTTTGTAAAGTTTACCGTCGATAATAACTCCTCCTCCGACCCCTGTTCCCAAAGTCAAAATCACAAAATTATTTTTTTTAATCCCGTAATTAAGTTCTGCCAGCGCAACGCATTTTGCATCATTTTCAACAACAACTTTTTTTTTGAACTTTTTTTCCAAAAATTTTTTGAGATCAAAATTTTTCCAAGGAAGATTCGGCGGATTTAAAATTATTCCATTTTTTAAAGGCCCAGGGCACCCCACACCTATCGCTTTAACATTTTTTCCAATAACTTGAGAAATTGCAGAAATCAAAACTTCATCCAATTCTTTTTTTGTTTTAGGCGTAGAAAATTTCATATAGTTTTTTATTTTTCTTCCGTTTATCAGAGCAACCCGAATATTCGTTCCCCCAATATCCACGGCTAAAACATTATTTCCTGTCATATTTATCGTATAACCTCAGCTCATCTTTTTCAGAAAATTTTCCATAGGAAACCTCCAAAAACCTAACTCTTCTCCAGCCAGCCATAATTCTGTGCATTTTACCCCTCTTGATTTTCACTACCTCTCCTTGTTCCACTTTTTTAACTTTGTTTCCCACGTGCACCAGCGCCTTGTCAAAAAAATACCACATTTCATCACGTTTTTTATGAACCTGCAAACTCAACACTTGTCTTGGTTTTACCTCAATAATCTTCACAGTGCATTTTTTATTCTTAACAAACTCTTTAAAATTTCCCCACGGCCTTACTACTTTTTTCATGATTAAGAAAAGTTAAGAGGGTTTATATGGTTTTTCCAATTGAAAAAGCTTTTAAAGGGTGAGTACATTACATAAAAAAGATGGCGAAAAAACTTTTTAATTTATCTGGAAAAGTTGCTATTGTTACAGGAGCAGCGAGAGGAATTGGTCAAAGTATTGCGGTAGAATTTGCAAGGCATGGCGCAAATGTTGCCGTATCTGATGTTATTGACGGCAAAGACACAGTGAACTCTATTAAAAAACTAAAACAAAAAGCAATATTTGTAAAAACCGATGTTTCAAAAAAAACTGATGTAGAAAATCTCATAGCCCAAACAATAAAAAAATTCAAAAAAATTGACATCCTTGTGAACAATGCAGGTGTCTATGTTCCTGGAGAAACTTCAAAATTGTCTGAAAAAGATTGGGACAAAACAATTAATGTAAATCTCAAGGGGAACTTTTTATGTTCTCAGGTTGCATTGAAACACATGAGGAAAGGATCAACTATAATCAACATTTCTTCAGTTGCAGGCATTGAAGGTTCGGCAGGCGGTGCAGCTTATTGTGCAAGCAAAGGTGGGACGCGACTTTTGACAAAAGCTCTTGCAGCAGAGTTCGGTCCAAAGGGAATAAGAATAAATTCGGTTCATCCAGGACTAATAGACACTCAGATGACTAAACAAATTTCTGCAGATAAAAAAATGCTCAATGGAATGATGTCAAAATTTTTAATAAAAAGAGTAGGCAGGCCGATCGACATTGCCGGACCTGTTGTATTCTTAGCAAGCGACGCAGCATCTTATATGACAGGTTCAGAAATTGTCATCGATGGCGGATGGATTTGTTCACTCTAAAATTTTGTTTTGGATGAGATTTTTTTCTTAAGAACCTTCATGAGGAAACTGCCCTTTTGCAACTAAGTTAAGTGAAGGAATATGTGCAGGAGTTGTAAAAACGTAATTTACTGCTTCACCAACACTAGTTGGAGGCGCAAAAGTTAAATGTCTGTGCCAAATTCCTTGGTATTCATCAGATATTCCTTCCACAGCATGTTGAACTGCGTGATTATCATACATCCCGGTATCAATTCCTCCAGGCCTAATAGCTGTAACAAAAATGTTTTTCTTATAGTTTCCCAACATTGCAGCATTCGCATATCTGTCAATAGCGCCTTTAGCTGCACAATGTGTTCCCCCATAACTATATACCCTCTTATGGCACTCATAGAACTAACTATTGCCACTCTAGATTCTGGTTGAACTCTAAAATGCGGAAGTAATTCTCCCATCATTAAATGTGTTGCTCTTAAAATAGTTTGAGATTTTTTTTCTAAAAGTTCCAAAGGGATATCTTCCAGAGGTAAGTATGGATTATCATCTTTCAAATTATAACTTCCTGCTCCAAGCTCAACAGATTGAACCCAATACAAATCTTCCGGATGTTTAGGAAAACTTTTAACAAAATTATTCACCTGATATTCGTCTAAAATATCTACAGCAGAATATTCTATTTTTCCTTTTCCAACATTTTTTTCAAGTTCATTTTTGATATTCCTTAACTTATCTTCGGATGTTGAAACCATATGCACTTTAGCACTATTTTTGGCAAGAACTCCAGCAACGGCAGTTCCAATATTAATTTTCATTTTTTGACCATCTATACCAATATAATCTCCACTGTCTTCTCCAGTTACAATATCTGTGAAAGTATGTTTAGAGGGTTTATAACCACAACCAGTTACAACTATTTTTTTCCCTCGAAGTCTTTCTGTTTTTTTATATTCTCTAATCGGTTTACCATTAAGAGATAGTTATGATAGACCTTATAGAATTTTACCCGGCAATTATCGGTAGTTCAAAAAATAAGCAATAATTTTATTTTCAGCTTTTCTAAGATTTTCCTGAAACGTAGAATAAGATTTTTTTATTAATTTAGCAAGAACCGGTAAGGTAAGTTTTCTCGGATAATTATAATATCCATTTTTAAAAGCAAGTTTAATTGTGTCGAGTTGTTTTTCAGTTAAATTAGGGGATAATTTAAGACTGGTTATTGTTTTTATTTTTTCTTTTTTAATAGAAAAAATCTTTCCATGATAATGTTTATGTGAAGAATTAATTATCTTATTTAATGAGCTTCTTTCAACACAAGCAATTTCCCAGTATTCCCAGCCATCACTAGAAACATGAATGGGTTTTGTAAGAATGTATTCAGAAGAATAAAAAATTCTAATTTCCGCTTTTGTTTCTCTTGATAAGGAGTGGATTGTGTGAACCAAAACATAATCTTTGTACTGTTCCACAGATTTAATCTTTTTATTTTTTTCTAACTCTTTAATAAATGATTTTTTGTTCTCTTCTTTTCCAGAGATAGTTCCTCCCACAATAAGATTAATTTTTCTATTTTTGATATAGTTTGTGTGTGGATAAGCATAAAATTCTACTTTATATTTTTCACACAAAGGAGAATAAATGTCTTCATCATCTTTTAGTTTAAATTTAGCAACCCACATAACCGATAATAATCGGTTTAGTTTAAATACCTTACTCAAACAACTTCTTCAAAGCTTGCTTAGGATTTCTAGATTTAGTTATCGCACTAGAAACCGCAACCCCTCTAGCGCCAAGTTTCATCGCGATTTCAACATCTTTCTTGTTTTTTATCCCTGCCCCCACTAAAAAATCGCACCCAAGTTTTTTTGAAATGTCCTTAATTAAATCCGGTTTTGCCGTAGATACACTAATTTTTCCCGCAACAAGTTCTGGGGGTTCGTAAACCAAAAAATCTTGCCTAAGTTTTTTGACTTTAATGGCCTCTTTCAAACTTGAAGCAAAAATCAAAGTTTTCAATTTAATTTTTTTGCAGCTAAAATTCAGTGTTCCTTTATTGGCTCAAAT
>CAYQQA010000005.1:0-17529 GCA_964419805.1 Candidatus Woesearchaeota archaeon | reverse complement strand
ACTTATCAGGATATCCCATATCGAACTCTATTAAAGGAAGAGCTATACACATTTATCTTGCAGGAAATTTGTTTGGAGAAGAAAAAAATAAAAAAGATTTTATTAATTCTTTAAAAAAAGATAAAAGTGTCTTGAAGATGGAGGTGGTTGATGATTTTTGCATAATTTTTCTAAAAAGAGATTTAAATTTTAAAATTTTTTATAATCCTAATATAATCTACTTGAAACCGGTTTTAATTTTAAACAATGGAGACAATTTATTTGAATTAGGAAGTTTTGACAAAAAAGAATTAATTAAATTTTTAACTTATATAAAAAGGCACTATTCTACTGAATTATCAAGCATACAAAATAAGGAAGTTAGTAGTATCTCTATTATTTCTCTCTATCCAAAAATAACTAATAAACAAAAAAAAGCTTTTGAGTTAGCTTTAGTAAATGGTTACTATGATTTTCCAAAGAAAATAGATATACATAAATTAGCGAGATTAATGAATATTTCTTTTTCAACTTATAGGACTCACCTAAAAAAAGCAGAGAGCAAGCTAATGCCTTTTGTTTTTAATTCTATTTAAGTATAGCTATATAGCGCTAAAAAAATTAAGTAATGAAACTTAGATGAAATTCCATGAACCATCCTATTTTAAATGGAGAACAATTGGAAGAATGGAACAAATTATTTTATGACCATTTATCTTTAGGAGGATATACTCCTGCAAATAAAGAATTAGTTCATAAAACAAAGAATAAAAACGTCGTTATTGGCACACCTTTGAAACATCCTGATCAAGAAATATATAGGGGAATAGTCTTAAGGGACAAGTATGATATAACTTCAATATTTGAAGATCCTCCAATGCCTATAATTGAGGGAGTTCACTATGTAGAATGTTTAGCCCAGCTTGGAAGTTATGTAATAGAAAAAAGAGGGATTTTATTTGAAGTTATGTATTGGACAGGATGTGAAAAATTTCACATAAAAGAAGCTGTTTTAAAACAAGAGAAACACTCAAGTGTTGAATTGGGATATGGGAATGAAAAAAGAATTAAGAACATGATTATAGGGAAATCACATGCTCTTATTTATCAAGATAGAAAAATTATTGGAGGAGGGTTTATGAATTATGCAATAAAACTTTATTCACAAGAGTGTGTTGAAAAAGATTTAAGTTCTGGAGTTGAATATAAAGTATTGAGAGCTAAAAGGTTTTTAGGAAAGCAATTATAAATTATCTAAAAATAAAACAATTAGATGATTATTTTCCTTTACAACGCCCAGATAGGACATCATTACATTTTTCTAAAATATTCTCATGTCTTTAACACAATATTTAAATAATTGGAAAAGTTAAGAAAAATGTAGAGGGCAGAGCTTCGGTTTTGTTTGGGTGCGTAGGCATCTGATAAAACGCTTTCGGGCGTTTTACTTCTACCAAAATTTAGATTTCAGCTTTCGATGAATATAACTCTTTTTGTTTAGGATTTTAAAACAATTCCTTCGCTTCGCTCAGGCTAATACTCGACTGTTAATCCAGTAAATCCAGTTTTGTTAATCCTTAATTCATCAAATTGTAATTAATATCTTCTCATTCCAAAATTTCTTATCATAAACTTCAAAATCCAAAATTGTGAGCAAAGCTCAATTTAATTAATAAAGTTAATCTTGTAAAATAATTTCGTAAAATATTTATCCTCGAGGCTTTCACATTAATTATTTATTATATCGCGAGTACCAACGAGACAATTTCCGAGCAAGCTCGATGCATGCTTTCTCTACGCCAGATTTCATCAAGGCGTTTCGAACTAAAACATTTAATTCCAAAAAATCCAGTCATATTTTATTCAAGCGATATAATCACAAAATGTTCAGGGTTTTCAGACTTAACAGTTTCTTCAAATCGCGAGCAAAGTGAGTTATCTCAAAAAATCCTTCGATCCGCTCAGAAATAATATTACAATTAATCCATTAAAAACGGTTCAATCATTATTTTATTCTCGAGATTTTCAAACTTAGTGTTTTATTAAAAACCAAAATTGTGAGCGAAGCTCAATGACATAACCCTCAAGTTCATGTTTTTATCCAATTAACAATTTTTCGGTCCGCGAACGTGGTGAGCGCTTTTTTCCAAAAAAGCAAAATTTAAATAACTCCAAAAATTTATTGGACAATGAAAGGAAAAAAGACAATCATCAATTTGAAAAATGTTGCAAAATATTATGAAATGGGTGAGGAGGTTGTTATAAAGGCGGTTGATGGTGTTGACATCGAAGTGAAAGAAGGAGATTTTATATCAGTTATGGGTCCGAGTGGTTCTGGAAAATCGACGTGTATGAATTTGGTGGGCAGTTTGGATGTGCCATCGCAAGGTTCAATTTATCTTGACAACGAAGACATTTCGGAACTTAGCGAATCAGAATTAGCAGAACTTCGTGGGCAGAAGGTCGGTTTTATTTTTCAGCAGTTTAACTTGATACCTAACTTGACTGTTAAAGAAAATGTTATGCTTCCAATGACTTTTCAGGGTGCAGACCCGGATGAGAAGAGTGAAATTGCTGAAGAACTTTTGGACAAGGTGGGTTTGGCTGACCGAATAGACTTTTATCCTAATCAACTTTCGGGGGGTCAGCAACAAAGAGTCGCCATCGCCCGAGCGCTTGCGAACGACCCAGAAGTTATTTTAGCAGACGAGCCGACGGGGAATCTTGACACAAAAACAGGGGAGCGAGTTATGGACTTTTTGAAAAAACTCAACAAGGAAGGCAAAACTATTATTATGGTCACACACGATCCAGATCTCGCGAAAAAACATTCGTGCAGAGTTTACTGGCTTAAGGACGGCAAAGTCGAGAAAGTCACAAAAAATAGGGCTTGTTAATGATGTAATAGCTAAAGAGATATTTTAGCAGAAGAAAAAACCGCAGAGTAAGATTAAGACACTCTTTTAAATAATTCTAGTATTTTATTACAATTTTCTTCTGCTTCTTTAATACAATCATCTAACGTAAGCAAACTCTTTTTTTGATTCATTTTTTGGATCACTTTATCGACTGCTTCTTCAAAAGGAACTTGCCTAATCCCTAGTTCATGCAACCAAATCAAACTGCCTTCAAAAGTTACAAATTTAAAGCATTCTGCGTTTTTTACAATTTCTGCAACTTTTGATTTTGTTGGAACTTTATTATGATGTGCTTCAATTGCATTCAAAATTATTTCTTGCTCGTTTTTATCGACATTCCATTCATCCAAATATTTCCTTACAAATTCTGAACTTAATTTTGGATGATTTTTTTGAATGTCTCCTTTCCATATTGGACTAAAAACAGTATGAGCAAGATATAATGAAGTTAAAACTAATTTTTCATCCACATCATATTTTTTTGAAAGTTGTTTTCCTTTCTTGATTGCAAGTTCAGTTAATAACCAAGCAGGAGCTTTATTCCCTTGAGTTTGCTTATGCATTAACTCTTTTGATAAGCTAATTATATCCATGATGATTGTAATAAAATTATTCTAAATAAAAAGCTTTGGGTGGGCTATTTATTAGGGCAGATTATTGAGTAATGTTGCACATAACATCTTTTAACAGAACTTTTACAAAAAATTATTTAAACATCCAAACTCTAATCTTTCAATGAATCAAAACATAATTTCTGTTAAAAGTAAATACGAGAAAGAGCTGAAATTGCACAATTTTTCCCCAGAAACTATAAAATCTTATCTTAACGTGATTAATGATTTTCTCGAACAAAGTTCGGGTAACTTAACTAATAAGGAAGTTAAAAGATATTTTTTAAAATCAATTGAAAAAAAGCAAAGCACAAGTTACATCAAACAAAAATACTCTGCGCTTAAAATTTTATTCAAAGTCATGAAAAAACCTCAAGAATTCAATCTTCCAGTTTACAAAAAAGAATCAAAAATCCCAGAAGTTCTAAACAAAGAACAAACCCTCAAAATCCTAAATGCAATCAGTAATTCAAAACACAAGATGATGATAAGATTAATGTACGCATCCGGGATAAGAGTTTCCGAATTATTAAATCTAAAATCAAAAGACATAGACATTGAAAGAAATGTTTTGGTCGTCCGCCAAGGAAAAGGAGCAAAAGACAAAATAACTATCTTTCCAAAAAAAATGGAAAAAGAACTTCTAGCTTACCTCCTTAAAGAATCTCCAAAAAATTATTTTTTTGAATCAAATAGAAACAAAAAATACTCTCAAAAAACTATAGAAAAAATAATTGAAAAAGCCTCCAAAAAAGCAATCCAGAGAAAAATCAGACCCCACACATTAAGACACAGTTTTGCAACCCATTTATTGAAATCAGGAATAGACCTCAGGAAAATACAAAAATTACTTGGGCATAAAAACATTAGAACCACCCAAATTTACGTACACATAGCCAAATCCGATTTAGAAAATATTAAAAGTCCTCTAGACAACTTAGAATTATAAAATGTTCGGAAAACTAAAAGAAAAGCTAAAAAATTGGGCGAAGAAAGTTTCTGAAAAAACAGAACCCGTTGAAGAACAGGAAAGACATAAAGAAAAACTAAAAAAACCTGCCGAAATAAAAGAAAAAATAAAAGAAATTCCCACTCCAACAAAATTCGAAATAGGAACTCAAAAAATCGAACCAGATTTAGAAGAAATCAAAAGAATTTCTGAGGAGTTGGAATATTCAAAAAAAGAAATTAAACTTCCAGAAGAACTGAAAGAGATAAAAAAAGAAAAACCCAAAGAAAAAAAATCCTTTTTTGAAAAAATAAAAATTCCAAAAAAAATAAAAGTCTCTGAAAAAGATTTCGAGATTTATTCTGAAGAACTAAAAATGCTATTATTGGAAAATAATGTGGCTTTCGAAGTAGCTGAAAAAATAATTAAAGAACTTGAATTAGACATTGTTGGAAAAGAATTTTTAAAAAAAGAAATAGAATCCCAAATCATTGATTCTTTAAAAGACATAATTGAAAAAATTTTAATTGACCCTTTCAAAATCGAAGACAGAATCAAAACAAAAAAACCTTATGTAATTTTATTCTGCGGTATTAACGGAACTGGCAAGACAACAACAATTGCAAAAATCGCAAAATCATTGCAAGACAAAAATCTTTCCTGCGTCATGGCAGCAGCAGACACTTTCAGAGCAGCCTCAATAGAACAAATAAAAAAGCACGCTGAAAAACTAGGCTTAAAACTAATCTCTCATGATTACGGTTCAGATCCCGCATCAGTCGGTTTCGACGCTGTAAAATACGCCGAAAAAAATCGAATAGACTCAGTTTTAATTGACACCGCTGGCAGAATGCACTCTGAAAAAAACCTTTTAAAAGAACTTGAAAAAATAAAACGGGTCTGCAAACCTGATTTAAAAATATTCGTCGGCGAAGCAATAACCGGCAACGATTCTGTGGAGCAAATAAAATCTTTCGATTGGGCTATAGGCATCGACGGCATAATTTTAACAAAAGCAGACACAGATGAAAAAGGCGGAACAGCACTCTCACTCGGATACATAACAAAAAAACCAATCCTATATTTAGGCACAGGCCAAACTTACAAAGACCTAACTCCCTTTGACAAAAAAAAGTTCATCGAAGAATTGGGACTTTAATCACTTAACTCTCTCAGAAACTTTTCCTATCCAAATTGTTGCGATAACTGCAATAAGTGTTACAAGAATCGCGTAAGCCCAAGGTCCGCCAGAAGAAATAGAGCACAAAGCCCCAGCCCCCTCACTCCCACAAGGCCCTGCAAAAAGCGCCTTTATCGCATCGTTCCACGCCAACGCCGCAACCAACCCAAACGCCGCAGTCATCAACGCAGCCAACTTTTCAACAACTTGAGATTTCATTTTATGAATTAATAATTATTTCAAGGTATTTAAATTTATTTAATACTTGGCGCTGTCCGGAGTTTAATCTTTGAAACCGAAAATTAGTTATTCTAAAACAATTTAGATTGGACATGAGACAACAAATTATCCAATCTAAGTTCAATAATAAATTAGAAAAACAACTAATTAATCTTTTCCACCCCAGCGGTTTGCCTTTGCATTTCAATAAAACAGGAAATAAAGAATTTACAAACTATCAGAGAATATCGATTTTAGTTTTATTTCATCGTTCAAAAAACTCTATTTCTTGTACAAAAAGGATTTACATTTAGACAAATTGCGGAGACTCGTTCTATTAAAGAAGGAACTGTATGAGGTCATTTAGCCAATTTGATAGAACATGGGCAACTTCCTGTTTGGAGAATTATGCCTAAGAGAAAGATAGTTAAGGTAATTTCCAAAATTATAAATCCTTCCCAACATCTTAAGCAGATAAAAGATAAAATAAAAGACAGAGATATTTCTTATGATGAAATTGATTGTGTAAGAGCACATCTGAAAATGAAGGAGAAAATAGTAAAGAGCACAAAGGCAATTTGAAAGGATACATCTTAGAAAAGATGCTCTTGGTTACAAGACTCTTTCTCAGTTTGTTACAGATTTTGTTACTTTCTGTGCTATTTGAGATTATTTATGGATAAACCTTCCAGGATTGATGGAGAATAGACTGATTTTGAAAACAGCAATCTTTATAAACTATAGTAAATATAGTTTTACTATGGTAAATATATATAAACAAGAGTTAACTGCGTTGCAGCAGGAAATATTAAGGTTGTTATTTGTCAAAGCTGGAATGTCTTTAAACCAAAGAGGGATAGCAAGGATCCTGGAAGTAACTCAACCGGCAGTAATGAAAGCTATTCCGAAATTGGAAGAAGAGGGATTAATAAGTGTTAAGCAGGATGAGGATTCTAAGAGATGGTCTATTGAGTTAAATAGAGATAATCATAAAGTTATTCAATTAAAGCGAGTGGATAATTTAAGGCAGGTGTATAGCTCAGGGTTAGCTGACTTTTTGGAAAAAGAATTTGCAGGAGCTACTATTATTCTTTTTGGTAGTTATTCAAAAGGCGAGGATGCAACAACTTCTGATATTGATATCGCAGTAATTGGAAGAAAAGAGAAGAAAGTGGAGTTAGGTGGTTTTGATAAGGTTCTAGAGAGAACAATCTTTATTAATTTTTATTCATCATTTAAGGAAGTTCACAAGCATTTGAGAGAAAATTTATTTAATGGGGTTGTACTTACAGGAGGAGTTGAAATATGAAAGGGTTGAAGCAGTTTGACGAGTTTATACAAATGAGAGTTGTTAAAAAACAATCTCCAGATAAATCAAGATCTAAGTTCTTGGTTATGGAGGCTGAACAAGGTTATGCTTATTTGTTGAAGTTGATAAAAACTATGGGTGTTGAAAATCAAAATGCTAATGATTATGTTAAAAATTGTTATGATATTTTAATGGAGCTGACAAGAGCAAAGATGCTGCTTGAAGGATTAAATGCTTCTGGCTTTAAGGCGCATGAGGCAGAAGTTGCTTATTGGGGTTTGTTAAATTTTAAGGAGCAGGAGATACAATTCTTAGATCAGATGAGATTTTTCAGAAATGGAATGTTGTATTATGGGACAATTTTAGATAAGGAGTATGCTGAGAAAGTTATTGAGTTTACAAAAAAGAATTATCAGAAATTGAAAGACCTCTTAGACAAATTAATCAGCGAGGATAATAAAAAATGAAAATCTTCATAACAGCAGATCATCACTTCCACCACAAAAACATAATTGAATATTGCAAGAGGCCGTTTAAGACAGTTGAAGAAATGGATAGAGTTATGATGGAAAAGTGGAATAAGAAAGTTAGGAAAGATGATTTAGTTATTCATCTTGGAGATTTTGCATTAGGAACAAAAGAGAGAGTCAAGGAAACAAGAGAAAAGCTTAATGGAACAATTATTTTAATTAAGGGAAATCATGACAAGGTTATCAAAGAATTTATTGTTGTTAATGATTCCTTGAGAATGGGGGATTTTATTTTTAGTCATAGACCAATTCCAAAAAGGGAAATCCCTAAGGGATGTATTAATGTTCATGGGCATATTCATGAAAAAGAAAGCTTTAGTGGAATAAATATCAGTGTTGGGAAGACAGATTATGGACCTGTTCTTATTGAAGATATCTAAAGCAGAATAAACATGGAATGTTGAAAAACATATTTAACTTATAAAAATTAAAATAATTTTAATGGTTCTTTCCACCACTAACCATCCCTAAAATTCCTCCAACAATGGATAGTAGATCCCCTCCAGTTAAGAACCCAACTATCAAGGCTATGACCCCTCCTTTACGGGTAGTTTCTGGAACTTTCATCAACCTAGATGCCCAAAATTTAAGAAGAGATAATATTAAAGCTACTATTCCGAACACAAGAAGTAAAGTTCCTCCAAGAGTAATACTCCTCTCTCCCTTCACAACTCCAGCAACCTCAATTACGCGGAAGCCTTTTTTCTAAAACCAGGGCAGACACATTCTTGTTTAGTGTAGGAGTAACGAATGTATCTTCAGATGCGCGTGCCGGGATTCGAACCCGGGTCACATCGTTGGCAACGACGTATTCTAACCACTGAACTACACACGCTTGAAATAAGTTGGAAAAACTAATTTTTAAGTTTATTGTTAAGAAGCCTTTTTGACAATTTTATAGTGCGCAATTTCTTCTCCTAAAAGATAGGGAACTAGTGAGGCTATCTGATTGTCACCCATTTTGAATCCATTTGCCCCCATCTCTTTTTTAAACCATAAGTGAATTCTATTATCTTCAAAAGTTCTTGAAACTATTTTTTCAGATAATTCAAGCGTTAAATTGTTAAATCTAGATTCTGCGCCAGATAGAAATACATGGTTTCCAGCATAACTCATCCATATTGCTCTAGCAATAGGAGTATCCAAAATTTTTTGAAATTGATCATCATCAATTTTACCCTCTTCACATAATATTTCTCCATTGTCTAGCCAGTTGTATTTTGTAATATCAAAATCAACATTTTCGCAAGTTAAAGCTTCCAATCTGCTAGCTGCAAGAAAATGCGTTGCCTTTTTAATTCCGAGTCTTGAATCTCCTGGAAAATATATTTTTGTTAAAAAATCATCTCCTTCAACTCCATCAAATCTGTACTCGTGGATTTCTAATACTTTTCCTTCTGTCACCTTTGGAAAAAGCGGATTTCTGCCAATCTCCAGTCCCTTTTCTGTGAAAGTAATCAAGTCAGGATCATAAGCCACAATGTCTCCAACCCTAAAAACATTATCGAACGCGTCTCCTCCCCAAAGATAAGCATAAGGCGCAAACCCCCTTTGTTCTGTTCTTATTTCATCTCTTTTCCCAATCCATGTTAAATTTTCCCACTTATATGGAAAACCAAATTTAATTGTTGGAAAACACGGCTTACACAATCCACCATACAACTCCCTTCCTTTCGCATAGTATATTCCACTTCCACAATTAGAACAATTCTCGGCAACCATACAATTCAATGATTTTTTACTATATAATTATTATTGTTCCCCAAAACATTTTTCCATCCAAATAGAACTCTTTTTAAACGCGTTTTTCTTTTTCATTAAGAGGTGAAATTACATGTGGATTTACTTTGTGCCGATTTTGAGTGCGATTGGGCTCGGGGCTGGAACGACGCTTGAAAAAGTTGTCTTGAGAAAACGAAAAATTGGATCGAAGATTTTCCAAGCGGCCGCGTTTTTAGCAATTGTTTTAGTCATGATTCCTTTTCTTTATTTTTTCTGGAAAGTTGATTCGCAGGCTTTGTCTTTCACAAATATTTTGATAATGGCAGGAGTTGTCATCGGTTCCGTTTTAGCAAACGTGTTTGCGCTTTATGCTCTAAAATGGGATAAAATAAATCACATCGAACCTGCACGACTTGTAGAACCTCTATTTACAATTCTTCTTGCAATAGTTTTTAGTTTTATTTTCGGGGAAGCTTTGTATGAAAGAAACATGAAAATTATCGGAGCCGCGCTTGTTGCCGGTGCAGCGCTTATTTTTTCACACATAAGAAAACACCACCTTGAGTTCAATAAATATTTCATTGCTGCAATTTTGGGGAGCTTCTTTTTCGCGCTCGAACTTGTTGTTTCACGACTTATCTTAGATTACTATTCACCTTTGAGTTTTTATTTTATAAGAAGCTTTTTTGTTTTTGTTGTGAGCTTTGTCATTTTCAGACCTAAATTCTCAAGAATTGACAAGAAAGCCAGATGGGAAATTTTGATAGCGTCGGCGATTTGGGTTTTTTACAGAATTATGTTGTATTATGGTTATATTGAACTTGGAGTTATTTTCACAACTTTAATTTTGATGCTTGGACCTTTATTTATTTATCTTTTTGCGTGGAAGTGGCTCAAAGAAAAACTTGATTGGAGAAATATCACAGCTTCGGCGATAATTATTGCGAGCGTGTTTTATGCTTTGTTGTTTTAGAAGCTAATAAGGGTATTCCCAAGAGCATTGCGAAACAAGAGAACATTATTCCTAAGCCAGAATAAGAAGTTTTTTTATGTGCTTCTTTCTTTTTTTCAAGAACTTCATCTTTTAGTTCAAAATTAACTACATTTTTATAATCTGAAGAATCGCAAAATAATTCTGGAAAAGATTCATGAGCTTGAGTTAATGCTGAAATTCCCTCCAGATTGTAATTTTCTATTTATTTGTTCTTTAATCTTGCTGTAGTGGGATCTCCTTTCAATTGAGTAACTGAATCCCCCAACTCCTGCAGCTAATACAGATGTACCAATAATTTTTTTTAATGACATTTTATTATTCCATCCCCGGCATCCCGCCGTAAGGGTTTGCGCCAGCGCCATAACGACCTCTGCCCATTCTGCTTCCTGAATCCTGCGAGGCAATTATGTCATCAATTCTTAATATCATTATTGCAACTTCCGACGCTGAGTTTATTGCCTGAGTTTTTATTTTCAAAGGTTCAATTATTCTTGATTCTAAAACATTTTCAATCTTATTTGTAAACAAATTGAGACCCGCATTTCTTTCTCCAGAATCGTGTTTGCTTTTTAATTCTGTTAATATATCAATTGGATCAAGACCCGCATTTTCTGCAAGAGTTGCCGGAACGAATTCAAGCGCTGACGCGAATTGCTCAACAGCGAGTTGTTCTCTTCCAGAAAGTCCTTGCGCAAACTCCCTCAGTCTTTTCGAAAGTTCTATTTCTATTGCGCCCCCGCCTCCAACGACAAAACCGCTTTTGAGAACCGTTATCACATCGCCGAGTCCGTCTTTTATTGCTCTTTCGATTTCATCTATAACATGATCCGTCCCGCCTTTTATTAAAATCGTGATCGCTTTTGGGTTTTCGCACCCTTTTACGTGAGTGAATGTTTCGTCGCTGTGAGAAATTTCTTCAACAGTTGACGCGTTTCCAAGCTCGAACGGAGTCAGTTCCGTTAAGTTGCTCACAATTTTTCCTCTTGTCGCTTTCGCAAGTTTTTCCATGTCGCTTTTTGCAATTCTTCTGCAAGCGTAAATGCCTTTTTTTGCCAAAAGATACTGAGCGTAATCGTCAATGCCTTTCTGGCAAAAAACCACATTCGCACCAGAAGCGTCAAGTTTATTCGCCATTTCTTTTATTGTTTTTTCTTCTTCAGTCAAAAAACTATGGAGCTGGTCTGGCGTCGACACCGAAATTTTTGTGTCAATCTCTGGATTTTTCAATTCAATCGGAAAATTTACTAACGCGATTTTTGCGCCATCAACTCTTTGAGGCATGTCCTGCGAGAGCTTTTCCTTATCAATAATTATTCCTTGGATAAGTTCTGTGTCTTTTGTGCCGTCGCCTTTTGACTTTTCAATTTTTATATCATTAAGATTTACTTTCCCATTGTCCTGAATTAATTTCACCGCGTTGACAATTATTTCCGCGAATTTTTCCTTGTTGTCTTCAGCGCCCTTTCCAGTCATAGCAGTCATTGCAATTTGTTTCAACATCTCTTCATCGTTCTCGCTCACTTTTAGACAAATGTCTTTCAAAATTTGCTGACATTTTTCTGCAGCAATTCTATACCCTTTTGTTATAATTGTCGGATGAATTTTTTTATCTAATAAAGTCTCTGCGTTTTCCAAAAGTTTGCCCGCAATCATCACAGCAGTAGTTGTCCCGTCGCCGATTTCTGTCTCCTGCGTTTTTGCGATTTCCACCATCATTTTTGCAGCAGGATGCTCTATTTGCATCTCATCAAGAATTGTTACCCCGTCGTTCGTAACAATAATATCTCCCGTCGGCGAGACCATCATCTTATCCATTCCCTTCGGCCCCAAAGTAGTCTTCACAATTTCCGAAACCATCTTCGCAGCAAGGATATTATTTCTTTGCGCATCTTTGCCGAGAATTCTCTGGACATCTTCAGGCATTAATACGATTGGTTTATCAGCCATACATAATCCTCATTTTTTCATTATTTAAAGATTATTGTTTTAAAGTAATATGTTTAAATCTTGGCAAAATTTATAAGTTTTAGTGTAATGTATTTTTATGGCAAAAGTCCTTGTCGCTGACGTGATGACACGGGATCCGATTGGAGTAAAACCGGATACAAATTTACTTGAGTGCGCGAGAAAAATGGTAAAAAAAAGGGTCGGAAGTCTTCTTCTCATGGAAAAAAAACGACTCGTCGGAATAATTTCTCGGAAAGATATTCTTTGGGCAATGATTAAAAAATCCAAAAAAGATTTGCGAGACATCAAGGCGATTGACATTTCTCCAAGGAAAATTGCAGCGATAAAACCCGACGATTCGATTAAGCAAGCACTTGAGAAAATGAAGAAGTATAAATTTAGAACTCTGCCGGTTATAAAAGATAAAGAGCTTTATGGATTTGTTACTGTAAGGGATATTTTAAGTTTTAGCCCCGGATTTTACCCAGAGATTGATGAGTTTGCGCAGATAAGAGAAGAATCCAAGAAACTAAAAAGGTTGAAGAAAACAAAAGCCAAACCAGGAGTTTGTGAAAATTGCGGCAGATATGATTTTTTAGATAAAGTTCATGGAAGGCTTCTTTGTGAAAATTGCAGAGAAGAAATTTGAATTTTTAATTTTGAAAAACAAAACAATAACTTTATAAACAAATTGCATTTAGAAGATTTGTTAAGATGGTTGAAGTTATTGACATGCAAAGAATGAGGTATCTAAATCTTTTTGAAAAAATTTCCAAAGTTAGGACGAGGTTTTGTTTTATTTACAACGAGACAATTTTTTTCTGTGTTCCGAAGAGATTTATGTCAAAAGCAATCGGCGAAAAAGCAAAAAATATTAAGAAGCTAAACGAAATACTGAGAAAGAAAATAAAAATTATTGTCATGCCCGAAACTCAAAATGACATCGAGAAATTTTTTGAGGCAATTGTAAGCCCCGTAGTGTTTAAAAATTTTGAAATTAAAGATAAAGAAGTCATTGTTAGCGCGAGCAAACAAAGCAAGGCTGCACTTTTTGGGAGAAATAAAAAACGGTTCCATGAAATGCAGGAAATCATGAAGAATTTTTTCAACAAAGAGTTCAAAATTGTTTAATCAAAAATCACAGAAAAGAAAATTTCTTCTGCAAGATTTTCAACTTCTGAGGATTCGCTGTTCGACGGCGAGACTTCAATTGAGGATTTTAGACCTAAAAATTTTAATCGATTATCAATATAATCTTTTGTTCTGGTGAAAACCTTAACAATATTGAATTTCTTATTCCAGTCAGGAGTGTATCTATATTTTGTATTTTCGACAGAGTCATAATACCAACTGTAAAACTCGTTGAAACCAACATTAATTTTTGCGTCTACTGGAGGTGTTTCCTCTTCTCCAAGCGTTTTTGCAAAAATATTCTCGCTGTTAAACCGAATGTAAATATTGTAAACTAATTCTCCTTTATCAATCAAAGAAATTTGCAAATCAAAAAATCCATCTCCTTTGTCTTGAGAAAGTTTTGTCATCGTGTCTTTTATTTTTTGATTGATTCGAATTTCATTAATTTCGGAGGGAGTCAAACCTTTGTTTAATTCTCTTAGGGTCTGCTCTTCACCTGAGCCGGGAAATTTTCCCGCCGTCATCAAGTTTTGGAACTGAACTTTCATGAATTGTTTCGGAGGAACCGCAATAAATTCCATCAAGGGAGTTTTTATCCTCACTTTTTCATTCATCAATCCGATTTTCACAGCGTCGAGATTTTCACTGTATTTGAATTTCCCGTTTTGGTTTTTGTAATCAACATTTATTAAGTTGTAGTTTGTGAGTTCCACAATTCCTGCTTTTTCCATGTTTTGTGCGATTTCTTTTTGGTTGTTAACTATCTCCTGATAAAAATTTTCCATTGCTTCCGGAAGAAGTGACCAATCCTCAGCGTTGTTTGCCAACACACTGTTTTCTGATTCAAAAATCCACTGAGGCAATGATTCAATTCCTTTTTCAAATTCATTCGTTTCTTTAAGAGAGACAGTTAGTTTGTGCTTTGCAAGTTCGTTTCCTTCTTGGTTATATCTTTTTATCAGCGTATCAATTTTTCCAAAGTCTTCCCCAGCCCCAACGAAAAACAACGAGCTATCTTGTCCATCACAAACACCTTTCATTAATAGTTCTTCTTCAATACCTGCAGAAGGAGTTTTTCGGGATTCAATGGATTCTAAATCTTG
Source organism: Candidatus Woesearchaeota archaeon (assembly GCA_964419805.1). Lineage (GTDB taxonomy): Archaea > Nanobdellota > Nanobdellia > Pacearchaeales > GW2011-AR1 > CAYQQA01. The sequence continues at coordinate 2,934 of CAYQQA010000005.1, read as the reverse complement.
AACTGAAACCTCATCTTCGTTGTTGTTGATTATTCCTGTTAAAAATGAACTCGATCCTCTTTCGTATTCTCTTTGAGGCACTTTACTTTCATCAACTTCTCCAAACAACTCTTCTGATTCGGGATCGGGAACAACGCCAGTTATAGGCTGACCGGTCACAACCCCTGCACTCGAGATTTGAATTACATTTCCCGTGAAACTTATTCCTGTCCCTGCAGTTTGTGTTTCCGAAATTTTTGGTGTTTCCTCACTTGAAGGAATTGAAGTACACTTATTTACGAAGCAGGCCATTCCGTCCGCACAATCTTTTTGTGATTCACAGAATCCTTTTTCAACCGTCGTGGTTGTTTGAATTGATTCAGTTTCGCATTTTTCCCCAGTCAATTTCCATTTTCTGTTGATACAGGTTTCAGAAACTATCTCTTTAGAATCGCACGTTGATGTTTTGGATTCCCCGTCAGTGCATTCTGATTGACTGCATTGGTCAAGCGATGTTACTTTGCACGTCCCTTCAACGCATTGCGATTTTCCGCACAAAGGTTGAGTGCAATCTTTATCTGAATTGCAAGTGTTTGTTTGAGGTATGCATGTTGGTGAAATTCCACATCCACTTTGATCGAATGAAGAGTATATGATTGTGCCGGAGCATTTTATTTTTTCTGTTTCCGGGCAGAAAACGCAGTCTCTAAAACAGGTTTGGCTTTCTCCTTCTTGACAAACATCGTCACCACAAAACTCGCCTGAATCAAATGAAGTGTCCTCTTTTTCCCGGCATGTTCCCGAAATACAATACAGCGCTGTTTCATTTGTGTTGTTCCCAGAATTTTTGTATCCACATATCTGGCCAGTACAGAGCGAGTCTGCGCAGTCAATTTTACCGTCGCCGTTGTCATCTATTGAGTTGTCGCACATCTCTTGCCCTTGATCTTCAAATACCCGAAAGATCGGTTTCTCAAATTCTAAATATGTTTTGAATTTTGTGCTTGTGATTCTGTTTCCTTCGAAAAGACTTCTTGAAAAAGAAATTGCGTCAAGAAATTCTTCAGTCACCGCGTCGCTTGTTCCTTGATTTTTAATAAAAGAATCCAAAAGAATGTACAATCTTTCTATAGTCAATCCGTCAATGTAAGCTTGTCTGTAATCTTCTTCGTTAAGTGATTCTATCATACTCTGGTAAGATTCAATAATTGCAGATTTGTAGCCTGCTTTTGTTTCCGCCGAGATTTCCGATGGTGAGGAATCTAAGTATCCTATGTTTTGATTATTCTTTATTAAATTTATATCCGCAATTAGACATTTGCTGTATGCACTTTTACAATCTTCAGAAAGCTTGAGAATGGCTTCAACCTTATATTCATCCTGACTATAAAATTCGTATTTTTTTTCAATAACCTCTCTTTTTTCTTTTGTAAATTCTTCCCCGCCGAAAATTTCAGCAAGATTCTCTTCGCAGGATTTGTAGCTTTCTTCACTGTATTCTGAAAAAAGATTCTCCAGTATAGATGATTTTTCTGCAAGATCATTTGCGCTCACCAAATCTTTTGATAAAGAATATGTTTTTGATAAAGTAACCACCTCTTCAATTCTTTCATTGAAATTCACATCCCCCAAATCTTTGAAGTTCGATGATAAATCAGCCGAGTAAACTACTCCTTCTTCAAATTCGTAGGGGATTAAATCTAGCTTCACTTGAATATTTTTACCGTCGTAAATTATTTTATTCTGAAGATAAAAAACAGGTTCAGGATATTCTATTTCTGTAATCCCATCTTTTGAAAGTATTTTGTTTGTTTTGTCCCCCTCCAATAAACCGTCTAACTGCTCTGAATTCGGCCTGTTAACTTCTGATCTCAGGACTTCGTTTATTCTTGCTTCTACAAATGCCAAGTGAATTATCAATTGAGGATACGTTTCCGAGCCTGACTCGTAGTTTTTTGCGTAAAAACCAACGCTGTTCAAGTGATTTTCAAAATCACCTATTCCCGTAGCTGAAGTGAATGATGGAAGAATGAACAGCAAAAAAATCCCTAAAAGCACAGCTCTTTTTATCATGATTTTATGAGTGAAAAACAATTAATAAATCTTGCTGTTGATGATTTTATATGAATTGATTTAACACAAAATATTTGGGAACAAGTCTCTCGTATATTTGTTTAGAACTATTCAAAGTCCTCTGGGTAAAACATTTTGGAATGATTTTAGTGGATTAACAAAAAAGTATTAGTAGAGCTTGCTCGGAAAATTTGATTTTTGATAAATTTATTATGGAGTTAATGTTAAGTTTCTGGAACTGAGAAAACTATTTAAACAACTTTTTCCATATATCTTGGAGGTGAAATGGGAGAAGAAGAAACAATATTCTCAAGCAAGATATCTTACGAAGGGGTTTTCTCTTTCAAGAATTTTTATGAGTTTTGCTATGAGTGGCTTTCTGATGAAGGAGGTTTGGATGTCTCAGAATCAGAATATTCTGAAAAGATAACTGGCGATGTGAAGGAGATTAAAGTCGAGTGGAAATTTGAGAAAAAAATTACTGATTATTTTAAATTTAAAGGAAAGGTGAAATTCCGGATTTTGAATCTTAAAAATGTTGAGATTGTGCAGGACGGTTTAAAAATTAAGACCAACACAGGGAAAGTCGACGCTACTATCAAAGGAGTTCTTGAACGAGATTACGAAGGGAAATTCGAGCGAAGCGCTTTCAAAAAATTTTGGCGGGGCGTCTATGAAAAGTGGATCATTCCATCAACGATTAAAAATTACGAAGACAAACTCATAAACATCTGCGATAACTTTCTTCAGCAAGCGAAAGCCTACTTAGACTTGGAAGGGATGAAGTGATGTTTTTAGGGATACTATATATGATTGATAACAAAAATATTTAATTAAAAAGAAATCTCCATCTTTGAAGATGGAGTAGGTTTCTCCAGAAAT
>CAYQQA010000004.1:0-18985 GCA_964419805.1 Candidatus Woesearchaeota archaeon | reverse complement strand
GGGAACAAAAGTCATCCTTCTGTGGACAAAATGATAGAATCAGTTGCTGCACATTTTAGAGACCTCTTGCCTCCGGTCTTAAACACCACTGACCCCCACCGTTTTCAGCGATCTGATTCGACTTTCGATACCCGTGGTGCCTCGTTTTCCCAACAAGTACCTCCCAATCTGCATCGAGCATCTCCATCTGAAGGAGAATGAGCGGGATCGACGAGCGACGCTGTTGCTTAAATACTCGAATATTGAAGATGCTCACTGCTACGAGCTCTTACACGAAGCTGTCAAACAAGAACGCTTTTCGAATCTCCAACAGAATGCGTACAAGAACCCTGGGGAATTCCGGGATTTTATGCAAGAATTCGCTAATACACTATCTAGGGCTTACAAGCCGTTAACTACAAACTTCCTACATGAGAGTTGGGGCAAGGAAACCGGACTGGTCTTTACCTCATACGATACATGGCAGAGAAAAGACGCAGAAAAAATCGGCCCGTAGCCCTGGTAAATGCCCCCCCGTTCAGTGCCTTGTTTAACGCACTCAGAAGTCCCTACTGTTCCAAAAGCAATATGTACTGTAGAGAACTAAGATACTACACCCGTGCAAAAACAAAAAGTACTAGGCGGGTATCTTGTTGCAAAGCTCCCCAAGCAAAAGAGTAAACGTCAAAATCACCTTCAAGGGAGCCAATACTAACCTCTTCCTTTCCCTGTAGACATATCGAATATACTGAACTACTCCCAAACAAAGCTAGTGGACAACTATCTCGTCCACCGAGGCATCAATACAACATTTCCGGAATAAGGGGTCTTAGAGTGAAGCACAATCTATATATTGAGAATTCTCGGCTAATCGAGAGCATAGCCTGGACAGTTACACTTGTTCTAATTGGCCTAATAGTGAACATATTAATCGACTTGTGGATATGGACATTTGTCATTTTTCTTCCGATGGTTATTTTCTACAATCTATTGGCACAATCTAGTTACTTGGTGGGACTCATCATTGCCAAAAGAACATTATTCGTGATTGCAGTGACAATATGCATTCTTCTGCTTGCAATAGATATCAACTCATCCTCACCTAATAGTTCTAGCACCTGCTGCAATTGCTTTGCGTTCTTATGAATGTCAATCTTTCCTTCATCATAGATTCACACTCCCTGGGCAGCTTTCATTTTCTTACCACTTGATACTCCTCGGTTGATATAAGCTTTACCCCTATTTTGTAACAGAATTGTCCAGTGGCCCCTGGGGGATTTGAACCCCCGACACCTGGATTAAAAGTCCAGTGCTCTAACCAGGCTGAGCTAAGGAGCCTCAGAAGAATTTATTTCTTCGTAGCTGAATAAGAAATTTTTGATTTAAAAATGTTTAGAAAAATCGCTGAGAGATATTTAGAAAAAATTGGCTTGTTAAAAACCTCAAAGAAAAATGTGCTCACTGCGTTTGCGATTTATATTAGCTCATAAACCGACATTGTCAGATTTCTTCGCTGTTAAAAATATCTAAGATGAAAAAGGGTATTTGAAGTGGGAAAATTAGAGTAATGAATGGAGAGAAGCTATTAAAAATTGGCTCACAAGTTCGTATATTGATTTAGTGATAATGTGAAAACTTTTGGGGAAAACGTTAAGGAAAAAAATTGACTCGCAATTTCGCGATTTAGTAAATTGATAGGTTTGAAAGCCCTGGACTTTTTGAGATTATGTTATTGAAATGGGGGAGATTATTTTTGACTTAACAGTTTTAGTTTGAAAAACCATAACAAAGTCTGGTTTAGGGAAAGTATTAGTCGAGCTTGCTCGGAAAATTTGGTTGGAAACAAAATGGCCCACAAGTTCGCATATTGATTTAGAGATATTCAAAAACATCCAGGACAAAATAATGATTAGATTGATTTTGCTAGATTAACTTTTTTATTACTTCTGAACATGATGAATGAGTTTTTGATTTTTGAAAAAAAGTTTTTGAATCGGGAGAATAAAAAAATCTTACAAATTTTACAAAAAACTCTTTAACTTTTCTTCGAACTCTTCTTCAGGCAGAGCACCGACAAATCTTTGTTTGACCTCACCGTTTTCAAAAAGAACGAAATTCGGAATGCTTCTGATTTGAAATTTTTGCGCGAGCGCTTGGTTGTCTTCTATGTTTACTTTGCCGAATTTTATTTTACCGTCGAACTTTTCGCTCAGCTCTTCAATCACAGGCTCCATCATAACGCACGGCATGCACCACTCTGCAAAAAAATCAACAAGCACTTTTCCTTCCTTGATAAACTCTTCAAACTCCCCATTAGTCAACTCGGGCACTTTATCGTTGTTTGTCATTTTAACTTCCACATTAATTAAGAAATTTTTTAGTTTAAAAATGTTTTGAAAACGATGTATATGATTCAGAATATAATTGTTTAAAAGAAATAGAATTTTTAAAATTATCATGGATAAAAAAACGCAAAGAAAAGTGTCTTCTGGAGCTGAGGAAATTTTAGGAAGGGAGTTTAAAATTTTAGATAAGGGATTTATCAGATTAATTGATTATATGGGAAATGATAGTTCGATTGCTCAGGCAGCGAGAGTTAGTTATGGTGAGGGAACAAAAAAGGTTAGTGAAGACAGAGGACTTATAAGATATTTAATGAGGCACAGACACACAACTCCTTTTGAGATGATTGAAACAAAGTGGCATGCAAAAATTCCTATCTTTGTGGCAAGACAATGGATAAGACATCGGACGGCTTCCGTAAATGAATACAGCGGAAGATATTCTGTTATGAAAGAGGAAGTTTACATTCCCAAAGACAGAAGAGTTCAATTTCAAAGTTCATCAAATAAACAAGGCTCCTCGGTAGAAGAAGTTCCTGCTGAACTCAGACAAGAAGTGATAAAAATATTAGAAAAAGATGCAGACATAACTTTTGGACATTATAGAGAGATGGAGGAAAAAGGAATTGCAAGAGAATTAGCGAGGATAGATTTACAATTATCAACATATACTGAATGGTATTGGAAAATAAATCTTCACAATCTGTTTCATTTTCTCAAATTAAGAATGGATTCTCATGCGCAATACGAAATGAGACAGTACGCAATAAAAATGGGAGAAATAACCAAAAAGTCTTTTCCCTTAGCTTACGAAGCTTTTGAGGATTACCAGTTAAATTCCGTGAATCTTTCATCACCGGAAAGTTTTTTATTAGGAAAAATGATTCGAAACAAAAAAGAGGAGATTCCTCTGGAGTGGTTTAAAAAAATGGGATTAGTTACTAAAAGCGGAAAATTGAAAGGAGAAGCTGTTGAACTAAATGAAAAAATTTCAAGAATTTTAAAAAAATGAAACGTGGAAAATTCATAGTTTTTGAAGGAATTAACGGATGTGGAAAAGGGACGCAACTTATCAGATTTGCAGATCATATTTTTGATGACCGTAGTAACACTGTTTTTTTGACGCGGGAGCCAAATAATTTTGATGACGATGGATTGAGAGCGAGGGAAATTTTAAAGAGTGATGGAAGTCCTTATAACAACAATGTTCAGGCTTTGAAATATTTTAGTAGAAACGGGGCAACGCATCAAGGAATTTTTCTCCCGATGTTAGAAAAAGGGATTAACGTTCTTTCAGACAGACTTTATCACAGTCGTTTTGCTTTCCAGCACGCGCAGAAAATTTCTTACGAGGAAATAGCTAAAGAAAACAGATACGCAAGAGCTCCGGACTTAACATTTATTTTTGACGTGCCAGTTGACGTTGCATTTGAAAGATTGGAAAAAAGAGATGGAACAAACAGAAGAAAGTTTGATTCCGATTTTAAATTTATGGAAAAAGTCAGGGGAAATTATTTAGAACTTCCAGATGTTCTTCCAGAATTAATGAGCGATAATTCAATTACAATCATCGACGGCAATCAAGGAATTGAAAAAGTTTTTGATGATGTTTTAATGGTTTTTGGGAAGAGGTTTTAGATATTATTTTCCCGTGCTTCCAAATCCTTTTTCTCCTCTTTCTGTAGGGGTCAATTCTTCCACTTCTTGGATTTCCATTTGTTCATGTTTCTGGATAACCATCTGAGCAATCTTGTCCCCTTTAGAAATTTCCTTTTCAAAATTGGTTGAGTTAAAAAGAACAACTCCTATTTCTCCTCTGTAATCAGAATCAACAACACCAGCAAATCTATGTATGCCTTTAGAACCCATACCTGACCTATCCCAAATAAATCCCGCGTAGCCTTGAGGAATTTCCATAGCAATCCCAGTCTTATAAATATGAGTTTCCCCAGGACCTAAAGAATAATTCTCTGCTGAATGCAAGTCAAAAGCTGCAGCACCTTTACTGTGATATTTTGGAATCTCTGCATCAACTCTGAGTTTTTTTATTCTTAATTTCATTCTATAAGTGTAAACCTTTTTACTTTTGTTTTATTAGGTAATGTTTTTTCCCCGAGAAAATCACTTAATTCTCTTGTCCAGACCTGTCCTTTCGGAAATTCTCCCCATAAAGGGCTTTGTAGATAACTAATTCTCTTCCAGGATTTTCACAATCCCTCGCTACACCAATTACTTCGTAGTCTTTTCCCTTAAAGTGTCTGTATTTTCCTAATTTTATTTTTGTCATTTAACATTTTGAATAACCGCAAGAACATTTTTGGCAACCTTCTTCATAAAAAAGAGGCCCACCACATTCGACGCATTGTCCTCCATTTATGCTTCCCTCCTCGTCACCTTTTCTATTTTTTCCATGAACTGATGATTTGTTTGAATCTCCCATTAATTTTTTTAATACAGATTCTATTTCAGCGGGCGCAGATTCTAAGGCTTTTCCAATGGCATCAGGAATAGACTTGATTGCCAATCTCCCAAATCCTGATTTTGTTTCTCCTCCAATCCCCTTTAATTGATTTGCTAAATAATTTAGAGGTATTCCTGCTTGTAATCCTGCTGAAATCAATCTTCCGTAACCTTCACCTATGGCAAGAAAATCATCTCCGGCTTTTCCGAGATTAAAAAATACTTCATAAGGTATAAGGCCCTCTTTTTCTACGGCTAAATTCATTGTAACAAACGCGTCTTGATTAACATTTGTTTTTGATTTAATTGTGGTTCCTATTATGCCCTCTGGTCTGCCGGAATGAAGTAATTTTTCTACCAAGCCTCCTATCTCTTTTCTATCTATTCTTCTTTCTGAAGAACTTATGCCTGCATTAAGAACCTGGATGTCTTTACATCCATCTCGATAAACGGTTACTCCTTTTAGGTTGTTTTCCCATGCAAGCAAATAAGCATCTTTTACGTCCTTAACTGTAGCAGAATTTCGCATGTTTATTGTTTTGCTTACAGCATTATCTGTATGCTCTTGAAATGCTGCTTGGACGGCAATGTGGGATTTATAATCCAAGTCATGGGCTGATTTGAAGATTTTCTGTAAGTCTTCAGGAACTTTATCTATCCCTTGAACACTCCCATGATTTTTTTCTATTAAGGGCATTAATTCTTCGACATCAAGACCTCTTTCTTTAGCCATTTTGTTAAACAGAGGATTGATATATTTTAACTCATCTCCTCCTCTAATTTTTTTAACATACGCGATTGAAAAAAAAGGTTCTATTCCTGAACCCACTTCGTGAACCATTGAGATTGTTCCGTTTGGTGCAATCGTTGTTCTTTGAATGTTTCTTACTCTTTCTTCTTCATTATCTGAATCATAATAGCTATTGCCAAATTCAGGGAAAACTCCTTTTTCCTGAGCTAACTCCTTTGATGCCTCTTTAGTTTTTTTAGTTATATACTCCATAACCTCTTTTGCCAAATCTTTTGCTTCAGGAGAATCATATCCTAAATTCATTTTTACAAGCATATCTGCCCATCCCATCACACCTAAACCAATTCTTCTATGTGCTAAAACGGTTTTCTCGACTTCGGGAATTGGCCCTTTATTAGCATCATTAACATTATCCATAAATCTTGTTGCCGTATAAATTGTTTTTTCTAAATTTCCATAATCAACATAAGGTTGGTTATCAGCATTCAATGCTACAAAGTTTGATAGTACAATGCTTCCTAAGTTGCATGCATCATAAGGGGGAAGTGGCTGCTCTCCACAAGGATTTGTCGCTTTTATAAGGCCTTGTTTTGGTTTAGGATTATTCCTATTTATAGCATCAAGGAATATCATTCCCGGATCCGCAGTTTCCCAAGCTAATTCTGAAATTTGATCCATCACGTAAGGAGCAAATAATTGCACAGTGCCTTCTTCACTCACTCTTCCAGCAACCTTTTCAGTATATGAATCTATAATCTCGGTTTCCCCAAGAACTATTTCACCATCTACAAATTTTAATGGAGGAGATCTTGGCTTTTCTCCAACTTCAGAACCTCCAATTTTATTTGTTTCAACATTTTTTATTATGTGAGCTAATCTTTCATACTTAAAAGGAACTCCTTCAGGAAAACAAAGATCATAAAAACCATTGTTTTTTACTGCATTCATAAAATCATCTGTTGCACCTACTGAAACATTGAAATTAGTAATCTCTCCTCTCTTTGATTTTGCGTATATAAAATCAAAAATGTCCGGATGGTTAACATCTAGTATCCCCATATTTGCCCCTCTTCTGTTACCAGAATTAATTATCTCTGTTTCTGTATTAAACTGTTTAATAAATGAAACTGGTCCAGAAGCTACTCCTTTAGACTTTTTAACATAAGTTCCTCTTGGTCTTACCTCTGAAAAATTGTATCCTGTTCCACCTCCTTCTTTGTGGATCAATGCAGCATTTTTAACAGACTCGAAAATTTCTTCAAGATGGTCTCCAACCGGAAGCACGTAACAATTAAATAAACCTTTTATTTCAGTTCCAGCATTAGTCCAAATCCTTCCAGCAGGGCAAAAGTTTCCTTCGGCAATTGTTTCGTAAAACTCTTTTGTTAATTCTTCAATTTGTTGGGGGTTTTTTTCGTATTGACTTTCGACTTGAGCCATTGTTGAAGAAATTCTATAAATTGCTTCAGGAGGGGTTTCTATAACCTCTCCATCATCATCTCTAAGCAAATATTTTTTTTCAAAAGTATATCTTGAATTTGGAGTTAAATTTTCAATAAATTTTCCTTTTCCAACATACTCAGGATATGCTTTTTGCTCTAGTCCAGGCATTTTACAACCCCCTCAACTCTTTTTTAAAATCTTTGACATCTTGAAAATCTCTGTAAACGCTTGCGAATCTGATGTAAGCGACGTTGTCGAGTTTTTTTATTTTTCCCATTATTAATTCTCCGATGTTAGAACTCCTCACCTCTTTTTTTCCTCTTCTCCTCAGGTTTTCTTCGATTTCGTGTATCATTTTGTCGATTTTTTCTTTCGGAACTGGGCGCTTTTCAAACGCTTTGTTGATTCCTTTTTCAAGTTTTTCGAGCGAGAATTTTTCCCGCTTTTTGTCTTTTTTAATTACGAAAAGATCGCTCTTCATTATTGTTTCATACGTTGTGAATCGTTTCTCGCACTTTAGACACTCTCTCCTTCTCCTTATTCCGGGAGCTGAAGATCTCTTGTCTGTTACTTTTGAAGATTCGTTTCCACAATATGGGCATTCCATTGTAAGATAACCTACGGTTTTCTTGACAGTCAACTTTCCCTTAAGTTAGGGTTAAACCTAATAAACAACTGCAGGTTAGAAAAACACCAAGACACAAGATATTGTATATTGTAATGTTCCTAATTACTACAAATTGTATTTTGTAAATTTAATGAAATTCCGGCTATATTTAAACTTTTATGATTATTTTTGAGGTACAACTAAATAAGGCGTTGCACATTTAGTAACTAAAGAAAAAAACGGCTGAACAAAAAGTCGGGATTAGCTCAGATTTGGGTTTTTCTCAGGATAGGCTAATTTTGTACCGGTTAGACTTTTTGTTCAACAAACATCTTCTTATACTTTACACTAAAAAACATAGGTTTAAAAGGCAACTTCAATTTCAGTTAATATCGATTTAAGTTAAAGGCATTCTTTTTCTTTTATCCTTTTAAAATATGAAACAAAATAATAAATTTAATAGGTTTAGTAAAAACAATCTCCCAGAAAAACAAATCATTTGCTCGTGTGAATCTATGGCTAAATTGAAAACCTTTAAGAATTATCCTTTTGGAAGAAAATCTAAAGCTACAATTTCCAAATATTATAAATGTGATAAATGTGGGGGGAAAAAATTACTAAACGAAAAACAAAAAGGAGGTAGAAGATGAGACAAAATAGAAATAACAAACAAAGGCAAGGAGACGATAGAAGAAGTTTTATTAATGGGCGTTCTAATTTTAGAAGAAACAATTTTTCTTTTGACAATAGAGAGATGCATAAGACAACATGTTCTAAATGCAAAAAACCTTGCGAAGTTCCATTTAAACCAACAGAAGGCAAACCAGTATATTGTAAAGAATGTTATGCTAAAAATAAACAATTTTAATTTTTTATTTTCTCACTTTCAGTTCAACAATCAAAAGGGTTGCAGGGAAAGTAGACCTTCTTTTTTTGGTTGAACATAAAATCTTAAAAGTCCTGATTTTGAACGTTTCCAGAGCCCCTTCATTTCAGCTCGTCTGAGACTTTTTGTTCAACGTAGAGTTTTAGTTGTTTTTGAAAATAATAGATATTATAAACTTATTAAATTTCTATAGATAATGGCTCTTAGATTAGAAGAAATTGGCGAAGACAATATAAGTTCTTTGGAAAGAAATGAAAGGATTTTAGTTGAAGATGGTCTCCAAAAAAGAGTGTACAATCTTTTCTTTTATGAACTAAAAGGCCAAGATAAATTTTTGGGATGCCTTCCACCCCCGTTAAAATAGCTAGCACTTTTCCAGAAAAAATTCTATCCTTTATTCCTGGAACAGGATATAACCTTAGTGGTCTTTCTGGTTTATTAGAAATTACCCTTGGGAAGAATTGCTCTGCTTATCGTATTATCCAGGAATAATTTTTTAAGTAAAAAATGACTTTCCTCCCACCATCTCCTTTTTTCTTTATTTTTTATTGCTTCTCGTTAAAAAATTTAGAAATTTTTTGAAGTTTAGATTTTATGTGCAAAGCTACAAGGAGGGTTGCAGGGAAAACAAAAATATTTTTATAGAGCTTATCTTTTATTTTACAGGACAAAAACAAAATCATATTAGATTTGTTCAGAAGATGAAAGGAGGTTACAATGCTACACGAAGACAGAAAAAATTTGAGCAAGGGCACGCTTGATTTGAAACGGGCTATAGATTCGCTGAAGGAAGAACTGGAAGCTGTGGACTGGTACAATCAAAGAGCGGAGGCATGTTCCGACGAGAATTTAAAAAAAATTTTGATTCATAATCGCGACGAGGAGAAAGAGCACGCTGCGATGCTGATTGAATGGATAAGACAAAACGACAAAGAATTCGCGAAGGAAATTAAAGATTATCTGAATCTAAAAACTAAGGATATCGCTTCTGTTGAGGAATAGTTTAGCACTGACGACTCCTAACAAACACTTATATAGTTGTAGCCTTTGTTCTAGTTAGGTTATGTATAAAATGGAACCTATAAATTTTCAAATTAAAAATGAGTTTGAATTGGAAGAAGAGCTGGAAGAGAACCAGCTAAATCTTACTATAAGGGAAAAAGAAGCCTTCGAAGAAGGAATGTTTCAGGTAAAAAATTTCGGCTTAAAAAGAGATGAAGATGACTATGAGAAGTTAATTGAGCTGGGAGTTGATGAAGTAGAAGCTGCCCATGTCATAAATAGGATTTCTGAGAAAAGACTGAAACACAACAATCTTTAAAAATAATCAGAGAATTGTCATTTAATGGAACTGAGCGAAGAGAAAGCTGAAGAAATTTTTTTATGGAGGCTGTTTTAATTAGAGCTTCGAGTTTTGGGCAAAAAATGCCTTAATTATTTTTATAGATTGAATTTAGAAGATATAGAAGTTGACAGCCATCATGAGTTTGGTTCTGAAAAAAGTGGAGATTTTTTAACAGGATATAAATCGATTATTGGAATCGACGATGATAATTTTAGAGATTTAATTTACGAAATTTTTCTTCCTGGAGGGACGAGAAAGGTTTTGTTTGGGCTGGGGGGAAAGATATTCCGCCAGAGCAGAAATTTATTTTGATAGAAACCTGTTGAGAAGTACTAATGTAGAAAATTTTGGTCCGCGCAAACACCCAAGGAAGTTAACAGATTTAAAACAAAACAAGTTAATTTTAGGGAAGTTAGTTGAAATCCATGAAGGGATTTTTCTTGATTAGAAGAGATTACAATAATTTTTAAAAATACAATAATTATTTTATTTTATGGAATTTAAAGAGATATTTGATATGGAATTTAAAGAGATATTTGATTTGGAATTTAGAGATATAATTGATTTGGGGCTTGTGTCGCTGTCTGTGTATGGGGCATATCATCTGATTTTGAAAATTAATTATTTGAGAAGGGAAAAAACAAATCCATCGAAAAGACAATTAAAAAAAGAATTTGATAATACTTTAAACTATCTCGAAAACTTTTCTGGAAAGCCTTATGTATCTTTGGATGAAAGTTCACAGGAAGAAGTTAATGAAAATAGGGCGTACTTAAATCGCCTTTTATGTGAGATAGAACAAAATAAATTTGAAAAAACTTTTGAGTCAATTAAAAATCCTCAGGAAAGGAGTGAGTTATTGGCTAAACAGTACACAATTAAAAGAAAGCTTGAAAAAATTTTGGGTGTTTAACTTCAATCAAAATTGAACTCTTCGCTGTATTTATAAATAACAAAAAACTAATTTTATTATGAAAGATAAAAACGACAAATTTATTTTAATGAATCTCAATGACAAACGGTCGAAAAAAATTGCGGAGGTTATGGGAAACAAGACGTCTAAAAAAATAATTGATTATTTGAGTTATAATTCTGAAAAATCTGAAGAAGACATTGCGAAGGCTTTGGATATGAAGATTAACACTGTTGAATATAATTTGAAAAAGCTTTTGGACTCGGGGTTGGTTGAAAAATCGAAAAAATTTTTCTGGAGCAAAAAAGGCAAGAAAATTCCGTTGTACAAACTTGCTAAAAAACACATTGTGATTTCGCCGAAAAACTCGCGGCCGAATTTTGCTGGGTTGAAAACGATAATTCCGGTGATAATTGCTTTGGCTTTGGTGGTTGCTTCAATTGCTGTGTTAATTCCTAAGAAAAATCAGAACGAAAATTTTGTTGTTAAAAAATTTGAATCGATGGATGAATTGGAGGCTTTTTTGAGCGAGAACTCTGGCGATGTTTACGGGGCTTACGCTGATGTTGGCGGAGCAGAAACCTCTGGAATAATGGCTGCGGGAAGTTCGGCGCAAGAATCTGACGAAAGCGCTGACGATTATTCGACGACAAACGTGCAGGTTGAAGGCGTTGACGAAGCAGATATTGTAAAAAATGATGGGAAATATATTTATGTTTTGTCAGGGAATACATTAAGCATTATCGACGCGTATCCTGCAGAGTCGATGAAAATTTTGGCGGAATTTAATGTCACGGGCGCGGTTGATTTATTTTTGAACGATGACAAGTTGATAATTTTTTCAAACAACTACGAGAATGCTTTAATGAATGTTTATGATGTTTCTGATAAGGGCGGGCCGGAGTTGGTTAAAGAAATTTCGTATAAAGGTTATTATGTTGACTCGAGAATGATTGGTGATTATGTTTATTTGGTATCCAATAATTATGTGTCGGTTCAAAATCCAGAGTTACCGATTTTTAAGGTTGACAGGGGCGAAGCCTCGATTCGCGCAGAGGATATTTCTTACTTTCCTTACCCTGACACTAATTATGTTTTTACAAATGTGCTTGCATTGGACTTGGGCGATTTTTCCTACAACAGCGAAACGTTTTTGGTCGGTGCCAGTCACAATGTTTATGTTTCCGAAGACAATATTTACTTGACCGGCATTAAGAGAATTTCACAATCAGAGTATTTTGCAGATGTTGTAGAAGATGTTTTTATCCCGATTCTTCCCAATGATGTTGGTTCAGACGTAAAGGAAATTTTAAATTCAGACGATTCTTTTTATGAGAAGCAATCAGAAATTGGTGATTTAATCATGGATTTTTCAGAATCTTTGGGCGGGGCGGAAAAAGCTGAATTTGAAAGTGAACTTGAGAAAAGGATTTCGGATTATGTTCAGGATATGCAGAAACAGGTTGTTAAAACAATTGTTCACAAGATTTCCATTGACGGTTTGAGCATTGAATATAAAGCGAACGGTCTGGTTCCTGGCAGTGTCTTAAATCAGTTTTCGATGGATGAACACGAAGGATTTTTCAGAATTGCCACGACGACTGGGAACTCTTGGGGCTCTAGTGCTTCGAGTTTAAACCATATGTATGTTTTGAACGAAAATTTGAAAATTGTTGGAAGTGTTGATGATTTGGCAGAAGGTGAAAGAATTTATTCGGTGAGGTTTATGGGCGAGAGGGCTTACATGGTGACATTCAGACAGGTTGATCCTTTGTTTGTTGTTGACTTGTCAAATCCTGAAAATCCGGAAGTTTTAGGGCAGTTGAAAGTTACAGGCTATTCTAGTTATTTGCATCCTTATGATGAAAACCACATTATTGGGATTGGAAAGGAAGCTACAGAAGAGGGCAGAGTTCAGGGATTGAAGATTGCTGTTTTTGATATTAGTGATGTTGAAAATCCTATTGAAAATGCGAAGTATGAAATTGAGGGAAGATGGAGTGATTCAAATGCGCTTTACGATCACAAGGCATTTTTGTTTGACGGGGATAAAAACCTCTTGGTGATTCCGGTTTCTTATACTGCTGAAGCGCCGTTTATTGTTGATGGTCCTGAATTTGATTATTTCCAGGGAGCTTTTGTATTTTACATTGATGAAAATGAAATTTCGCTGAAAGGAAAAATAAACCATGAAGAAAATGATGAGAGAGGCTATTACTATGGACCTTACGCTGTTCAAAGAAGTTTGTTTATGGATAATGTTTTGTACACTATTTCAAGAGCTTTAGTGAAAGCAAATTATTTAGAAACTTTGAATGAAATTGGCAATGTCTCGCTTCCTTACACAAACTATGTTTATTATGCAGAAGAAGGAGTTTTTGTTGAGTGATGGCAAGAGAAAAAGACGGAAAAACTATTGATGAAATTCTTATTAAATTATTTGGAGAGCCAGTTATAAGAAACGAGGCTCAAAAAAAGAGATTTCTGGATTATATTATGAGGAGTTATGGGGAAGGGGTTGGTTATTCTGGCAAATATTCTTCAAGAAAATCAGGTGTCAAGAAAAAGACTTCTAAAGATTAAAGGTTACACTACTTTTGAAAAAATAATTTATAATATTGAAATTGGTTACACTACCTTTTATTTAGGATTTTTATTAAGAAAAAGTGTTTACACTACTTTTTTTAGAGAAAAAGAAGCTTTTTTCTTTGGTTACACTACCTATTTTTATAGAGGGATAAGGTTTAAATATATTGGAAAATTGTATGTATTGTTAAAAAAAGAGGTAAAATGGTTTTCAAGAGATATATTTACAAAAACGGAAAAAAGATTGGGCCATACTATTATGAAAACAAAAAAGTTGAGGGCAAAGTTGTTTCTGTTTATTTGGGAAGAGAACTGCCGGAAGGTAAAAAACTTGGGAAACCAACAAAAAATAAAAGTTTCCTAAAAGCGAATTTCAAATATTTAATTCTTGCAGGAAGTTTGATTTTGGTTGCTCTTGCAATTTTGAATTTTTTCATACTCACAGAAAGAACTCAAACAGGGGAAGTGGCATTAAGCATAAGTCAATCTCAAGAAGGGGATTATTTACAAGGGCAGGCCAAAATTGGGATAAGAAAGGGAGAGTTAATTCCGGCAGAAACTTCTGTAGAAGTTGATTATGAGGGGAACAAAAATTATTATGGGTTAAGTGATTTGGTTAAAAGCAATTTGAATGAAGGGAATTTTTATTTAAGGGGTTTTGATTTAAAGGGATTTGGACAAGGTTTTGGAGTGGAGGGGGAAAGAGAGAGTTATCCTGAAGTGGAATTTGTCATGAAGATTACACAATTCAGAGACACTGAAGAAATTAAGTCAATTTATGAAAAATCCAAAGACTTGGCTTTAACAGGAGATGCTATAGCTGACACGCAGGAAATAGATGGCACAACTTCTTACAGTGAGCCGTTTTCTTACACTTTATCTGATGGCGAGACAGCAGAAATTATTTCATCATCACAACCAGTTGAGTTAAAAATTGAAGGAGGAAAAGCGGTTGTTTCTACAGATTATTCCGAAATTGAAAAAGGGTTTGGTAAAGAATTTTTGGGGGAAGAAATAATTTTATCTTTTAACCTAGAGGATTTGAATTTGATTTTCAAGGAAGGAGAACTAAAAATTGATTTGATTTACAATGGAGAGAATATTTTATCTGCATCAAAAACAATTAGTTCTGGTGAGCCCGTTTCTGGAGGGGAAATAAGCACTCAGGAAGAAACAGAAGTTTCCGGATTGAGAGTTAGAACGCCTAACAATGAATTTTTTGAGAACTGCGACGACATTTCGGACTGGCCAGTGGTAGGAACTTGGACTCCTTCAGAGGCATTAGTTGATTCTACTTGTCAATCAAGAGATGCTCTAAATGACCAAATGGACAGCGTGACTGTTGACTTGTCTGGCTCAGGAATTTTGTATACGAACTTAAGTTTTGAATATGTCACAACTAATTTAAAGGGTGTGCAGGGAGATTATTTCAACGTTTATGTTCAGAACAGTGCGAGCGGTTGGGTGCAGGTTTTCACGACGACGGACGACAGCCAGGGATATGCAGAAATCAATATTTCACAGTATGTTTCCTTGGATTCACAGATTAGAATGAGGGGAGAATGCAATACAAACCACAGAAGAAAAGTGTGCTCGTGGGACGACGTAAATATAACTTCTTACTCTCAGAGTGCGAATCAGGCGCCAACGATTCCATATATTGCAGTGATTCCGGATCAAACGCCAATTGAGTCAAGCACAACAAATGTTGTTTTTGAAGTGCACGTTTCCGACGCTGATGGTGTGGGAGATATTGATGATTCAAGTGTTAATGCACAATTTTCCAGAAGCGGGGAGATAACGCGGAATGGAGCGTGTTCGCGGGTGAATGATATTGACGGGACAACGGCCAATTATTCTTGTTCTGTAGGGATGGAATATTACGACGGGGCGGGTGTTTGGGATGTGAATGTGAGCGCGTTTGATCTTCAGAATGCTTTAGCTTTTGATGACACGAAAACTTTTAATTATCTTGAACTGAAAGCTATTGTATTGACTTCTCCAGCGGGCGCGTTGGCATGGCCGGCACTTTCACCAGGTGCTGTGAATGTTTTGTCGGACAACGATCCGAATGTTATTGAAAACACTGGAAATTACGAGGGGCAAATTTTAATTACAGGGTATGATTTAGTAGGGGAGGCAACTCCTTCTGAGATGATTCCGGTGCAGAATTTCTGGGCGGGCCCGAACTCAGGGACAGAGTGCACAACCACTCAGCTTCAGGATTCTGTTTCCGTCGCAATAGCCGGTTCATCTTTGATAAAAGGAGCTGGAACAACAGAGGAAATTTATTACTGTTTAACTTCCGTCCCGTCAATTTCAGCGCAGACTTACTCAACTTCTGGAGGAAGCAGTTGGGTTGTTGGAATTTAATTTTTTTCAATTTCAACATAAAAAAGTTCCTGGCCAAATTCAACAGGACTTCCATTCTCAACACAAATTTTTGCAACTCTGCCAGTGTATTCCGATTCAATTTCATTCATGAGCTTCATTGCTTCTACAATGCAAACAACTTGACCTTTACTTATTTTTTGATTCAATGAAACATAAGGTTCTTCATCAGGACCGGGTGCTGCATAGAGAGTACCTACCATTGGGGAAGTAATTTTTTCTATGTTTGAATTTGAAGGTTTTTCAGGAATTTCAACTTTCGATTGGCGACTATGAGAAACTGGTTTTGTTCCACACGTCTCAGATGAATTATGTTCAGTTAATTTCCTTTCAAGTGTTACAGATAACTTTGTAACTTCTAATTTGGTCAAGTTGTATTCATCAAGTATTTTTGCTAATTCCTCCACATAATCTTTTTTTGGACACATAGAATAGTTTAAATTTTAACGTTTATAAAGAATGTTGTAAAAAAATGTTAACTGTGAAATCTCCAGCCTTGGGTTGAGCCGGTTTTTAGATTATCGTCGAGCATTTTGAGTTCTTCGTAAATCCCCTCGATAAGATCGTAATTTTTAGATTCTTCCAGCGACACCCATTTGTAATCAGTCAATGAATTGCAAAGCTTGACGTTTTCATCAACTGGTTCTGCCCACAAACTTATTATGAGACAAGGGACTTTGTCGGGTCTGATGTAAACAAGACTTGTAACGTAGCCGATGTTTTTTATTTTAAGATTAACTTCTTCCATGATTTCGCGTTTCAACAATTCTTCGAGAACGTTGTACCAATGCGACGATGTGTCTTTTGCTTTTAAAACGTAATCGAGAACTTCAAGTTTACCTCCCGGCACTGTCCATTTTCCAGGGAACGTTTTTTCCCAGTCAGCCCGCTTGACAATAAGATATTTTCCGTTTTTGACAAGAATTCCTGTGACAACAATGTAATGCGCTTGATTTTTATCGTAAGACATTTGATTAATAAATTAAGGAGTAATTTAAATATTATTGTGGTGGAGAATGGTTATCTGTTTAATGTCTGATTTAGACATCAACAACAACATAATCTCCGGAAAATCCGACGTTGTAAACAGTTGTTTTTCCGATTTTTGCTTTTCCCTTACCCTCGTGAATATGTCCACATAAAACATAACGCGGTTGATATTTTTTAATGTAATCGAGAACAACTTTGCTTCCTGCGTGTTTTCCGTGCCATGATTTCGGAGCCCCAAATTTTCCTGTGACTTTGTCTAGGAGACCATAAGGGGGGCCGTGGCAAACTAGAATATCTAAATCATGCCCGAACCTATTTAAAATTTTTTTAGCTTTATTTATCTCTTTTTTCGCACTCTTCATTTTTTCTTTATAATCAGAGGGTTTGAACTCTTTAACCCAAGAAGTATCTGTGAAATGCTCTAAAAAACCCACTCTTAAACCATTGATTAACCTAAGCCTATTTTTCACTAGGTTAATTTTTTTCATTTTTTTAATATGCTCCAAGGTTCTCGGTAATTTCAAATTGAATTTTTCTTCTTCCCTTTTTATTTTTTTATTTCCCTTGGAAGGAATTCCCACATTGCCTTGTAAAGTATAAATCTCTTTTTTAAAATGAGACAATTTATTTAAAACATCTAATGTAGAAGAATGAACTTCGCTGTGAACGGATTTCACATGAATTTTATTATTCTCTAATTCAGGTAATCCTTTTTGTTTTCTTTTTATGTTATCAAAAAATCTTTTCCTTGCCAAAGTTGCCTTTCCTAAATCGCCTGTGCAGATAATAAATTCCGGTTTTTCTTTATTAACAATTCCTGTGAGATTCTTTGGGAGGATTCCATGAGGATCTCCAATAACAAGTATTTTCATTTTAATAAGAAAATGGAATTGTTTTTAAAGTTATCTGAAATTATCCTATTAATTTCTCAAAAATTACAAAAAAATAAAAATAAAAATAAAAATATCTACCTAATGTTCGTCTTCATCTTCTTCTGGCTCTTCATCTTCTTTGTCTGAATCTTTATCTTCGGTTTCTTCATCATCTTCAGACTCTTCGGTTTCTTCCTCTTCGTCGTTGTCGTAAGACATTTGATTAACCTCCGTTTAAATGAATTTATCTGGTTTAACAGTTTTTAAATATATCCTCACACCTCACAGAGACAAAAAACACTAGGAAAGGTTTTTAAATTAAAGAATTAGAAATTTGAGTTTGGAAAATTAAAAAATGCACTCATTGTGTTCGCTCGCAGATTGGCATTAGCTTAAATTTTGACTTTGTCTAAAATCTTCGCTGTTAAAAATATCTAAGATGAAAAAGGGTTTTTGAGTTTGGGAGGCTATTACCTGAATAGAATAAAATTGAAAATCTTGGGATAAAATAATAGAAGAAAAAATTGGTTCGCTAAGCTCACGATTTAATGAGTTACTAAATTTGAAAACTCTGAACTTTTTGAGATTATGTTATTGAGACGAGGAGATTATTTTGGACTTAAAAGTTTTGGTTCGAAAAACCATGATCGCTTGATATGATAAATAATTAATGTAAAAATCTTGGAGATGTTATGATGATTAGATTGATTTTGCTAGATTAATTGATATATTATTTCTGAGCGGAGTGAAGGAGTTTTTGAAAAACAAAACTCAAGGCTTAATCCTCGTCGGAGTTCTCGGAAAAGGAATTGCATCTTTGATTGTGTCGAAACCGCAAATCCACGCAGTGAATCTTTCAACACCTAGTCCGAAACCGGCGTGAGGGATACTTCCATATCTTCGCGAATCCAAATACCAATCACTGTCTTTTAAATCTATTTTCGATTTTTTTAATCTCGCCTGAATTTTTTTTAGGTCTGGCTCTCTTTGCGAACCGTCGACCATTTCTCCAACCCCTGGCGCCAAAAGATTAAAGTTCGTTCCTGTTCCAGGTTTTTCTAAATCTTCGCCATGATAAAATTTCAAAAGCGACAGAGGATAGTTTGTTACAAAAATAAAATTGTTGCCGTAATATTTTGCGAGCCCTCTTTCTTCAGCGGAACCGAAGTCGTCGCCGTATTTTATACTGTACCCTTTTTCTTTCAATTTTTTTACAGCTTCCTCATAAGTTATTTTTTTAAAAGGCGTTTTTATTTTTTTTAAGTCGGGAATTTTTACTTCTAAAATTTCGAGTTCTTTCTTATTTTCTTTTAACACTTTTTGGATTGCATAAAAAATACATTCTTCGGCAATTTTCATGTTGTCTTTTAAATCCATCCACGCGCCCTCTACTTCGAAATGCCAGAACTCTGTAACGTGC
>CAYQQA010000003.1:0-19716 GCA_964419805.1 Candidatus Woesearchaeota archaeon | reverse complement strand
GTTCTGGCGGGATGCAAAAACAAAAATGCCGAACTTACTCGCCAAAGATCTTAGAGCAGGAGTAAAGAGTGTTATTGGTACTTGTTCGAGCTTGGGAATTTTGGTCGAAAACGTTCCTGCAACAGAAGCTTCTCAACTACTTAATGATGGAAAATTTGATGAAGAAATCAAAGAAGAAAAAACAAGTCCTTCTGAAGAAAAGAAAAAATCTTTAGCAGAATTTTTTGCAGATGTTCAGAAAAAGCAGGAGCAAAAAGCAAAGTTAGAGCAGGTAGCCGCAGCAGCTAAGACTGAGGAAAAAACTGAAGAAAAACCTTCAGCAAAAGAAGAGCCTAAGAAAGATGAGAAGAAAAAGAAATGATTAATTTCTAAAATAAAATAACAAACTTTATTAACTTCCAAAAGCCCTTTAAAACATAAGGGGGCGTGGGGTAGCCTGGTAGCCTTTCAGGTTTGGGACCTGACGACCCCGGTTCAAATCCGGGCGCTCCCATTGCCAACATTTAAAAACCAATTTACTAACTAAATAAAATGGTAAAATCAAAAAAAACAAAATCAGCTGGAAGATTTGGCTCGCGATATGGAAAAAGAGTCAGAGACAAGCTTGTAAACGTAGAATCAAAACAAAGAAAAAAACAAGTTTGCCCTTTTTGCAAAAAACCCGGCGTAAAACGACTTTCAAACGGAATTTGGCAGTGCCAGCGAAAAAAATGCGCCAAAAAATTCGCCTCGAATACTTTTTATTTAGACTAACAAAGACTTTAAAAACCCTGTTTATTGCAATATAATATGATAGCTTACAAATGCTTTAAGTGCGGGAAAAAAATAAAACCTGACGATTTGAAAAAGAGATTCGTCTGTCCGTCGTGTGGCTCTTACATCTTTTTCAAACCAAGAACTCAAGTAAAAAAAGTGAAGGCGGTTTAATGGACGAAAAACAAATTCAGGAAATGCAGTTCGTGGAACAAAACCTCCAAAATATACTTCTTCAAAAACAAGCTTTTCAAATGGAGCTTTCTGAATCAAACCTCGCGTTGAAAGAACTAGAATCTTCGGGTGAAGAAGTTTACAAAGTTATCGGTCAATTAATGTTAAAAACAGAAAAAGCAAATTTAAAAAAAGAACTTGAAGACAAGCAAAAAATTCTCGAACTTCGTTTAAAATCCTTAGAAAAACAAGAAGCTAATTTCACTGAAAAACTCGAAAAATTCAGAGAAGATTTTTTGAAATCAAAAAAGAAATAATTATAAATTCTTGGATTTAGTCTTTTTTATGTATCCTGAGGAAAGAGTTCAATGGTGGAGTGAGTTGACAAAACTGCAAGGCCACCAAACCACATACAACAACATAGCAAATTCTATCAGTGGAAAATGGAGAATCTTTCTCGACGTAGGATGTGGAACTGGTGAAATTTTAAAAAGAGTTTACCAACAACATCCAAATAAAATTTACATAGGCATAGACTCTTCAGAAAAAATGATTGAATTGGCGGCGGAAAATCTGCATCAAGAAAAGATACCTTTTCAAATAAAAATCAAACTAAAAAAAATCTCAGCGTCTCTTGAAGGTAAAGTTTTGCTGGTTAAAGATGATATCACCTGTTCAAAAATCCCAAGTAACTTTTCAGATATAACTTTATTTTCATTTCCGGAAGTTTTTTCAGAAAATGATCTTCCTTCTGCAGCTAAACAAAATTTAATTGTCACCTCCTGTGATAAATTTAACGAAATGCCTTCTAATGATCAAGCCAGAAAATTAGGTTTTTTTGCAGAAGTTGTAAAAAAGACAAAAATCAACGGAAGATTTATTTCTGTAGAATAAGATGTGAAAAGACTCCAAGAAAACCTTGAGCAATATGTCCGCGATTTTCAAGAAAAAATCTCGTATCTTCAAGGTCTTAAATTAATCAAATCAAAGTTTTTTGAAAGCAGGGAAGTGTGGGATGACCCTAAAGGAACGCTGATGCCTGGGAAAATTCCTGGCTATAGAATCCTCAAATCAAAGAGAATAAGATAGCATAAAATATCTTCAAAATCCCCGAAATCTTTATAAATACCTCTTTTATAATCTTACTATGGTTTTTAACAGAATAAAAAAAGCTTTTTCGGGGTCAGAATCCGAAGAAATGGGTGATGAATACCTTGAAATAGATCTTGAGAAGGAAGAAAAAGAGAAAAAAATATTTGTCAAACTTTTCATGCTAAAACAATATGACGACATCACAGAAATCCTGAATTCTTTAAGAGAAGGTTACACAATCGCAATAATTGACATAAAAATTTTGCGTCAAAAAGACCCGATTGAGCTTAAGAGAGCGATTTCAAAGGTCAAAAAAACAACTGAAGCGTTGGAAGGCAACATAGCAGGTTTTGGCGAAAACATCGTGATTGTAACTCCTTCGTTCGCGAAAATCCATAAAGACATTCCACGTCCACAAGAAAAACGGTTTGACAATTATTAATTCTTCAGTCATTCTTTTATAATTTCCCATCCAATAATTTAATAATTTTATCCCAAAAGTTTATTCCCTGCGATTTTTACATTAATTATCTATCATATCGAGCGACTTAGGAGCGAGTGAATCCTCAATATTTTTACCCAACTCAAAAACTTTTTTCATCTTAATTTTTTCAAATAGCGAAGAAACGTGATAAAATCTGTTTCCAAGCTGATACAAATCTGCTAACGAAGCGAGCCAATTTTTCCCATTTTCCAAATCTCAAAACTTTAGAAAAATTTATAAATATTTCATCTATCTAATCTAATGGAAAAAAAGTGGTTGTTAGGAATTTTTGTTTTAGCGTTTGTTTTGTCTGCTTCGAATTTTTCTTCTGCAACTGTTTTAAATCTTGAAACCTATCCTTCCCACAACGTGGAAGTAAGAATTTTAATGCCAGACCAGACATATTCCTTAGTTGATAGTTTTTATGGCAATTCAGATTCTGAAGGGAAATACACTTTATCATTTGAGTCTTCAGTTAGTGATTTTGATTTGGGAATTTGGATTAAGCAAGAAAATTTATTTATAACAAAAGACCGATTTGAAGATTTGGAATCAAGCGAGGACACATTGAATGTAGTGTTATTTAAAGGAGTATCTGAACTGACAAAAGGTTCTAGTGAACCAAATTCAACATCTAACGAAACCCAAAATTCTTCCGAAACCTCTCCCGTAAATTCAACCAACGAAACAGTTGCCGAGCAGAACTCAACAAATGAAACGGCTTCCCAAAACCCTAGAATAACTGGATTGGCAACATCGGAGGATTCAGGATCTTCCGGGAAGACTCTTTATTACATACTTGGAATCGTCGCATTATTTATAGTTTTATTTTTAGGAGTCGCATACAAATCAAAATTAACTAATTCAGGAAACAAGGATATTAAGGTAAAAAAATTAAGTGAAGTGAATAAAGAAAAAGAAAAAAAACTTTCGGATTACGAAAAGCAAATTGAAGAGGCTGAGAAAAAAATAGACGAAGCTAAAAAAGAAATCGAAGATATGAAAAAATCTCGGGCTGATAAAATTGCAGAAGCAAAAAAGAAACTTATCGAAGATGAAAAAGAGCTTATGCGCCTGAGGAAGGGCGAGGATTAGGAACTTAGCTAAAGTTGTTGTAATAAAAGTTCCTGATTCGAGTAGAGGATTAGTGTGAAGAGTTATATCTAAAATCCTAAGGCTCCAACCTTCTTCTATCTCTCGGAAACAACGTTGCCTCCCGAATATTTTCCAAGCCCAAAATCGCCTGCGTCAATCTTTCCAAACCAATACTCCAGCCAGAATGATAAGGCGCGCCGTACCTGAACGCGTCGATATACCACTTAAAATTTTTAGGATTTAATTTTTTCAACTTCAGCATTTTCATCAAAATTTCAGGATCATGAACTCTCTGTCCGCCCGAAGAAATTTCAATCCCTCCAAACAAAGCATCAAAACCCCCACTGATTTTGTTTTTCTCGTCCTTGGGCCAGATATAAAACGGCTTTAATTCAATCGGCCAATCATAAGTAAAAACAATCGAGTTAGGAAACAAAGAGCAAATTTTTCTTTCAGCTTCTGGTTCAAAATCGTCCCCATGCCTAATTTTAATTCCTTTTTTGCTTAAAATATCAACGGCCTCCTGATAAGTTAAATACTTAGCTTTAGGAATTTTCAAATCCACGCCCAAAATTTCCAATTCAGTTTTATTTTTTTCAAGAATTTTTTCAACAATAAACTTAACAACCCTTTCTAAATGTTTCATAACTTCTAAATCATTTTGGAACGCGCATTCAATATCCATTTGCCTTATTTCATTAATGTGTTTTGAAGTGTCGTGTTTTTCAGCCCGCCAAATCGTATTCGTGGAAAAAACTTTCTCCAAAGAAATTGCCATAAGTTGTTTGTATAATTGCGGACTCTGAGCTAAAAAAGCTTTCCTGTCAAAATATTTTACTTCGAATAAATCCGTGCCCCCTTCGGTAGACGTCGCGATAATTCCCGGCGGTTGAATTTCTGTGAAATCACTTTTATAAAAATATTCTCTGAAAGAATTAATAATTGTGGACTGTATTTTAAAAATAGCTTTAATTTTTGGTTTTCTCACATCCAAGCTCCGATTGTCGAGTCTTTTTGGAAGTTCAGAACTGACAGCTTTTTCATTAACATGAATCGGAAGTTTTTCAGCCTTACTCAAAATTTTCAAATCAGTCGTTTCAATTTCAACGTCATGTCTCGCAAGCTCGGCTTTCACATTCGCTTTTTTAACAACGCCTTTTATTTCCACAACCGACTCCAAAGTCAAATCTTTAATCCTACCAAGGAGCTCTTTCTCCTTCACAATGCATTGCACAATTCCACTAAAATCCCTTAAAAGAATAAATGCCATGTTTGATAAAACTCTCACTTCATAAACCCAACCTTTAAGTAAAACTTTATCTCCGGGATTTAAACTTTCAATAAAATCTCTTTCCATGAATTTAGAAAAAAACCGTCATTTATTAATTTATCTTTTTCTTTTTATTTTTTCTTCTTTCTCTATTTGTTTTTTAATCTGCCCAATTTTTATTCCAAAGTGTTTTTTCAAAACATTTGAGCTCACCAAAGAAATCAAATAAAACGCCATTGCAATTTCCAAAAAAGAAAAAAACATTGTGAAAATTTTCCCGGAAGTTGTTAGTGGAACAAAATCCCCGTAACCGACAGTTGTAGCAGTCATAACAATAAAATAAATTGAATCAAGGTAACTCCAATTTTCAAAATGATGGTAAAAATAGCCTCCGCCAAACAAAACTCCCAAAAAAATCAAAACCAAAAAAATCAAGTGCCATCTAATTTTCATTTTCACCTCTCAACATCCAATGAAAACTTGTTTATTAATTTTTGGTTTGATTTTAAATCTCCTTTCATAAGTTTTGTGATCCCTCCACTCAAGGATAATTGAAATCATTACTAAGTTTTTCCCTTCAATACTATATGATTCCCTGAAAAATCAAACAAACCTTTCCACAATTTCCATAACTTCTTTCCCGCTAACTTTCCCCTTAAATTTTTTCATAACCAAACCCATATATGCATTTGCTGAAAGTCCCGGTTTAGATTTTATAATTTTATGAATATCCTCCTCTAAATCCGAAACCTCGGCCTTCTCAATCTTGACAGCTTCTTCCAAACTTTTCCCATCAACTAAATTTTCCAAAACTTGTTTAACATCTTCTTCTTTAATTTTTTTCTTGTTAACAAAATTCAAAACATCAAGCAAATTATCTTCAACAACTTCACCAACTTTTTTCAAGTCAACATTTTTTTTCTTAGACAACTCTTTCGGAAAAACCAAAATCAAATTCGCAACAAAATTCGCCCTCGGCAAATTGTAATAAGCTTCTTTGTATTCTTCTGTCTTGTTTTGTTTAAACAAAAGCTTAATGTATTCTTCGCTCAGCCCTTGTTTTTTTAACTCTTTTTCAATCTCGCTCCTCAGCTTCGGCAAAGTTTTTTTCGCCCGATTAATTATTTTTTTGTGAATGTGCAAAATCGGAAGATCTGTTTCAGGATACATTCTTGCACTGCCCGGCAACGGTCTCAAAAACTTTGTAGTGTTGTCTTTGTTCGCCCCGCGCACCTCCGCTTTCAAATTTTTCTTTCCAACTTCTCCAAGCTGTCTTTCAATTTCTTTTTCAACAACCTCAACAAAAACCTTTGGGTCTTGAAAACCTTTGATTTCTGCCCGCGGATGCACCTTAACAGAAATGTTAATATCTTGTCTTATTGTCCCAATGCCTCTTTTAACTTTGCAACTTCTTAAAATTTCCCCGATAATTAGAGCAGTTTCTTTCGCGTGCTCTGCATCACTCACGTCGGGCGCTGTCACAATTTCTACCAACGGTCCGCCAAGCCGATCAAGCCTGTAAACTTTTTTATTTTTCTCGTCGCTGATTGTCCGCGCTGCATCTTCCTCCAAATAAATACTTTCAATTTCAACTTTCCCTTTAGAAGTCTCAATAAAACCATTTCTGGCAATCATCACTGTCCTCTGAAAACCAGATGTGTTGCTCCCGTCTATAACGGTCTTCCTCATAATCTGTGTTATCGGAACAATTTTGCAATTCATCAAAAGCGAAATGTGCAAAGCAATCTCCAAGGCTTCTTTATTTATTTTATGAGGGGGTTCTTCATCTAATTCAACCAAACAAGTCGTGTCATATCCTTGATAAAAAAAATCCTTCCCTCTCAAAGCCTCGTGGCTCGCAGCAACATCAACCTCGCCCTTCTCCCCCGCAACCGCGTGCAATTTTCTCTTAACTTCAAAATCCGGCTCGTCTTTTCTCAATAAAAACGGGCAATTGCAAAAAAGCTTCCGCGAATCAAGTTGCTGGTGAACTTCAAGTCCGCACTTAAAACCGATTTTTTTGTAATCAATTTTCATAAAAACACAAAAACAAAATACTTTATTAATTTGTCTGTAATTTATCACTTAAACTTATTTTTGTGTTTTTCACCAGTTTGTGAATTTTTTCGATAATTTCTCTATGCACAAAATTTAAATAAAGAACACTTTTTCTCTTAAAATTAAGAGTTTTTCTTAATTCTTGAATTAAATCTTCTTCTCTCCAACGATGTTGGTTTCTTTGAACCCCTCCTTTTTCACCTTCAAAGTATACATATATTTTTTCTATATCTCCATAAACTAGATGCAATTCTTTCATTTTAGTTTTTTCATTAGGTTTTCAAGATTTAATTGAAGTATTCTTCTGTCAGTTAATTTTCTAAAACCGAATTTCAAGTAAATACTGGTGGGAATTAATAAAATCTCTCTTTCATCTTGGCAACCAAAGTCCCTTCCCGAGCATTTAATTTTATGTTTATTTAAAATTTCCATGGGCGGGGCATTACAGGTATAATGTACAATTTTTTGGCTAGCGCTAGAAAAATAAGGAAAATTCTCTAATGAATGTGCTTTGTGACCCATATTAAAAATAAATTGGGAATCTATTTAAACCTTTCTCTTTGCAACCCCTACAAAGTTACAACGATACAATAAATACAATTCAACAGATTTATAACTTAAATTTATTCATAGTAATTATGGAAAAAAAAGAGGTTAAAAAAACTGACAGTAAAGATAATAAAAATACTAAAGAACAAAAGCTAAAAGTTATTTCTCAAAATCAGCAAACGCGCGGAAGCCCAACCTTTGGTCAAAAAGCTGCCGACAAATTGACTTACTGGGCAGGAAGCTGGATTTTCATTATTTCATTTCTTGTTTTTTTATTTTTGTGGATACTAGTAAACTTCTACGCGTGGATTAACACTTGGGATCCCTACCCGTTCATACTTTTAAATTTAGTCTTGTCTTGTCTCGCAGCATTACAAGCCCCAATAATTTTAATGAGTCAGAACCGTGCAGCAGAAAGAGACAGAATGAGGGCAGAATACGACTACGCGGTAAACAGAAAAGCTGAAAGAGAAATACAAGAAATGAAAAAACAACTTAACAGAATTGAAAGAAAGTTTGGGAAATGATTAAATCTCAATCCTATCTCCAATCTCCCCAGCATAATTTTCAAGCATTCTTTTTTTCACAATCCATCCTTCATGCCTGAGAATCCACCCAAGTTTAACAAGTGCGGTTTCTGCTAACATATCTTCGAGAAAAATTGCTCCCGCACTTTGCAACTTTCTCAAATTAGAATAAACATAAGGGTCAACTCTCCCGTAAATACATTGACTTGTAATGCAAACAATAAGTCCTTTTTCAATATATTTTTTCAGTTTGGGTATCCATGAATTTTTAGAACCCTCGGCAGGAACGTGCCCCAATCCGCTGGCTTCCAAAATAATCCCTTTATATCCATTTTTTTTATAGTAATCTAATATCTTCGGATCCTGTCCTGGGTAAAATTTCACAAGCGCGACTTTGTCATCAAACTTCGTGTCTGCTTTGACTTTGCCAGACTTCCTCAGATTATACTTCCCAATAACTTCAATTTTTTTTGGAGTAATTTTCGCCAAGGGCTTTTCATTTATTGATTTGAAAGCATCTCTTTTTGAAGTGTGCATTTTTCTCGATTTAGTTCCTCTAATTGCATAACAAAAATCATCATTTGTGGAAGCGTGCCCGACAACCATGACTTCTGCAATATCTGAAATCGCGGCAACTGCTGCACACTGCAAATTCAAATTAGCGTCGCTGGATGCTCTGTCAACACTTCTTTGACTATAAGTTAAAACAACTGGCTTGTTCAAATCTCTCAAAAAAAACGAAAGTGCGCTCGCAGTGTAATGAAGTGTGTCTGTCCCGTGCGTGATTATAATGCCTCTAATGTTAGAATCGTTTAATAATTTCTCAGCAGTTTTAGCCAACTTTTGCCAATCTTTAAAATCCATGTCCTCAGATTGTTTCGTAAAAGGAACCTCAACTTTAACAACGTTAGCAACCTCAAAAACTCCTGGATAAAATTTAAACAAATCTTCGGGAGATGTTAACGGCGAAACCCCTCCAGTATGGGTATCCAGTCTTGAAGCAATCGTCCCTCCTGTTATAACCATTGCAATATTTGGTTTACCCTTATCTTGTTTGATGTCAACCTTCTTTTCCTTTTCTTTGCTTTTTTCCAACAATTTTATTTCCCTAATGTCTTTTTTATTAAAACCGATGTTATATCCATTTTCTAATTTCAAGAGAACAGTCCCTTTTTCAGATGAAGGGCTCTCTAACAAAAACCCTTCGTAAATTTCCTTATCTCGATGAACTTCTACTTTGTCCCCTGGTTTTGGTTTTTCATTTTTCATTCTCTCTCCTTTCTTGCGACTCGCCTCGAAAGTGGTCTCGAAGTGTCCTATCTCTTGATTGAGATAGGCTCGGGGGGATTCGAACCCCCATCCTTCGGGCCGAAACCGAAAATCCTATCCATTGAACGACGAGCCTAGAGCCTATTGCTTTAATCGCTAAAATAATAAAACCAAATCATTTTTATATCTTAGTGTTTTTGATAAAAACATGGCAACATACAAAAAATCAGAGGCGAGAATAGTCCACAAAACAGGTCTTAAAAAACACCACAAAATTTTCATAGGCAGTTTTACAACAATAGTAATTATTTTTATGATTGTAACCGCAGTTCTTTTAAACGGACTAATTGTAAAACAGACTTTGAACCACAACGAGATAAGTAATGAATTAGATAATTTCAAATCCCAAACACAAACCCAGATAAACGAACTTACAGATATGATTTTATCTCAAGAAGATAAATTGCAAAATTTAGGTTCGCAAGTTGGAACTATTGATCAGCAATTTGCAGAACTTAAAGCTTCTGTCGACGAGGATTTCTCAGGCATTATTGAAAACTCTGTCGAGTCGGTTTTCACAATCAGGACAGATGTTGGTCAAGGCACAGGGTTTGCCGTAGCTGAAGGCGGATTTATTGTAACCAACGCTCACGTTCTTTCAGGCGGAAGGTGGGTCCAAGCAATTGATTATCAGCAGGAAATTTTAAACGCAGAACTTGTAGGTTATGATTCAACTTTAGATATAGCTCTTTTGAAAATAAATGACGACTACCCCTTTCTTGATTTAGCAAATTCAAACAAAGTTCAAATAGGGGAGAGAGTCATCGCAATAGGGAATCCTTTAGGTTTACAGTTTTCAGTATCACAGGGAATTGTGTCCGGCGTTCATCGGCAAGGTCCTTCAGGCATCGAGGCCTATATTCAGACTGACGCAGCACTCAATCCAGGAAACTCTGGAGGTCCGTTAATTAACAACCAAAGAAATGTAATCGGAATAAACAATTTCAAAATCGGCTCAGGCGAATCTTTAGGTTTTGCACTAGAAAGCAATTTCATAAAAACTGCCATAAACACAATTTATCAAGAAGCCGTTAATGAAAGTTTGGTTTGAAAATATGGCAACATTTATTAAACAGAATAACTTTTCTCAATCATGCCAAAACAAAAATCCCAACAAGGTCTAACAGTTAAAAAAGAAAATTTTTCAGAATGGTTCTCACAAATTATCGAAAAAGCAGAACTTGTCGACATAAGAAACAATGTTAAAGGGTTTATAGTTATTCGTCCATGGGGTGCGATGATAATTGAAAGTATATTCCAAGTTTTAGAAAAAGAACTCCAAATTCACGGCCACAAACCAACTTTTATGCCGTCAGTAATTCCTGAAGAAAATCTAAAAAAAGAAGCCTCGCATATAGATAAATTCACTCCCGAAGTATTTTGGTTAGAAAAAATAAAAGGAGAAAAACGTTTAGCTCTTCGTCCGACAAGCGAAACAGTTTACACCCCGATGTTTAAGCTCTGGATTCGTTCACACCGTGATTTGCCCATGAAGCTTTATCAAAGAGGTTCTGTTTTCAGACTTGATACAAAAGCAACTCGTCCATTAATTAGAGGGAGGGAATTTTTATGGATAGAAGCCCACGACGCGTTCGCAACAAAAGAACAAGCTGAAGCTCAGGTCCAGGAAGATATTCAAATAACAGAAAATTTTATGCACAAAAAATTAGGAATCCCGTTTTTAGCGATGAAACGCCCTATCTGGGATAAATTTGGAGGGGCAGAATACACTGTTGGATCAGATGTAATGATGCCTGATGGAAAATTAATCCAACAACCTTCGACACATCTTTTAGGACAAAATTTTTCAAAAGTTTTTGATGCGAAATTCAAAACAGAAACAGGTGATGAAGATTACATCTGGCAGACAGCTTATGGTCCAGCACCATCGAGGATTTTGGTTTCCCTAATATCCCAGCACTCCGACGACAAAGGCCTGATTTTGCCTTTTAACATTTCCCCAGTCCAAACTATATTAATCCCTATCTTCACGAAAGACAACAAATTCAAAATTTTGAAACAGGTGGAAACCATAAATTCTAAATTAAAAAGTCTTGAAATAAAATCAGAAATTGACTCAAGTGAAAAACGCCCTGGAGAGAAATATCATGAATGGGAATTAAAAGGAGTTCCTTTCAGATTAGAAATTGGCGAGCAGGAATTGAAATCCAAAACTTTGACTTTGTTTAACAGACAAACAAACAAAAAAGAAAAAATTAAAATCTCAGACTTAAAAAATTTAAAAAATTTAGGCAAAAATTATGATGACTCTTTATTAAAAAAAGCAGACAATTCAATAAAAGGCAAAATAATTTATTGCAGCAAAAAATCAGAAATTAAAACTGCTTTGAAAAATAAAAAAATAGCAAGGATTGATTTTTGTTCAGTTAATAAATCCGGAACCAACTGTGCTGAAATGGTTGAAAAAGAGTTTGGTGCTGAAATAATGGGAATAAGAGCCGATAAAAGTGAAAACCCTAAAGGTAATTGTGTTGTTTGTGGGAATAAAGCCAAAGTTGTTGTTTATGTAGGAAAGAGTTATTGAATTTAACCCTCCAATTCCCTCTCAAACTCATCCAGATCTTTTTCTTGCATTTGTCCCCCCACAGCATCTTTATGTCCTCCCCCCCCGGCCCCTTCGAATTTTTCAATCACTTTCAAAAATTTTTCTTTAATATTCTTCCCTCTCAAAGACAAGTTAACTTTGTTTCCTTTAACATAAGCAACTACAATAATTTTTTCTAGAAAAAGATATTTAAGATGGTTTGCAAGTTCACCGGAAACACTCAAATCTCCAGAGTATTTGAAAAACAAAATTTTTTTATTCCCATTGTTTAATTTTGCTTTTTCCAAGAGCAGAGTGTACTTATCTTTTATTTGTTTGTTTCTTTTATGCATCGGAAAAGTCTTAGGGTTTTCTTCAAAAATTTCAAAAGGACTTTTGGATGAAATTAAAAATTTAATCATAGAAACAACATTTGTCGTCGTGTTTTTCAATCCGCTGCTTAAAATCATTGCAATCTCCCCAATTTTTGATTCATATAAAACTTTAAAGGGGTTTTCTGTTTTTACTCCAAGTTCAGGATATTTTTCCAAAAACTCAGAATAATATTTTGGTAAAAACCCGTCAGTAACAGCGCCGATAACTGCAATCCATAAGTCATCTTTTCTTTTAGTTATTTGATAACAAAGCACTGTAACTGGTTCGCCGCCGTTTCCGTCATTGCACGGATTAAAATAATTCACATAATCAAGGATTTCATTTTCCATTTCATGATGGTCAATCCAAACGACTGGAATATTAATTTCTTTAGCTCGTTCAACAAATTTCTTAGCTACAAGAGGTTTGTCCAAAATAAAAATGTAATCTGCATTAAGCTCTTTAACTTTTCTAAAATAATTTTCACTTAGTTCTGGAAATGATTTTATTGCAACTCCTTCCCCTCTGCCAATGTATCTTCTTAAAAGCAAAAAACTGCACAATCCGTCATCATCGTTGTCAAAAAAGAAAACAGGATTTTGAGCTTTATCAAGATGTTCTTTGATTTCTTCAATCTGTTTTTTGGTGAGCATAGAAAATATTATCAAAAAAGGTTTAATAGTCTTTCCGTTATCAAATTGTTTTTCCTTCCAGAATTTTTTCCTTCAACGAGTCAAGATTCTTTTTCATAGAATCAACAATGGACTTGTCTCCTAAAATTTCAACAAGATCTTCTCTTGAAGAATTAAAAACATTTCCCAAAGTTTGTGATTTAGCAATAACTGAATAGAGGTCCTTTTCCAGAAAACCAGTTTTGTTTAGGATTCTAAGACCTTTCGGGAAAACCGGCTTTTCGTCCAAATCCTCAAAAACAATTCTTAGAACATTAGAAACCTCGAGGAGAAAATCAAAATTCATGTTCTTAAGAACTTCATCAATTTTTGAAGAATCTTCCCCAAAATAATCCTTCAAAACATCCTCTCTGTATTCACCAAGATTTCTTGTGAGTTCCTTAAGTCTCATGCTTACAATAATTCCTTCTTTTCCAAGTTCAACAAGATATCTTTTCACACTTTCAGTAATTCTTCTAAGAATTTCCATCCTTTGCATCAAAATGCAAACGTCTGTGCTCGTAGTTAAATCGGTAATTTCCAAAACATTCAAATGTTTCAGTCCTTCGTCAAAAGCTTCTTTTTGTTTTTCAAGAATCTGCAAAGTTTCCGTCGCTCTCCTCAAAATCTCAGAGCTGTTATCGAGAACGTGTTTATGGTTTTTCCAGTAAAGTGTGATTTTATTCTTTCTTTCAGAAACAGCGACGACGATTGTCCCAAGTTGTTTTGCAGTCCGCTCTGCAGCTTTGTGTCTTGTTCCAGTCTCGGCTGTTTTTAAATCTCCTTTGGGAACGAGAAGAGTATTTGCAAACAAAATTTTTTTCAAATCCTCTGAGAGAATTATTCCTCCATCCATCTTTGCAAGTTCAACAAGTTTTTGAGCGCTAAATTTAGAATTTATTTTAAAACCGCCGTCCATTATTCCTGTAAGCCCTTCATTCTGAACAACAATCAATGCGCCCATTCTCGCTCTCAAAATATCATCAAGCGCCGTCCTCATCGCAGTCCCTGGAGAAAAAATTTTAAGAATATTCAAAAATTGTTCATCTGTAGAATCTTCCTGACTTTTTTCATTTTCTTGTTTTTCTGCCATTATGTAATTTCAATATTGAAGAATTATTTAAAGATTATGGGAATAACATGATAATATTTTGGGAGTTTTGTAATATCTGTTTTAGTAATATTATATCTTAAACTTTGGATATTCTACAGATTTCAATACCTCTTCCCTTTTAGATTTCTTATGTCTTTCAACAGCATAATCTCTGATTCTTCCAGGCACAAAAGCCACTGGCAATAAATATGGATGACTAATTGATGTTCCAAGAAGAATTCCTGTTGCTATTGCAGAAACACCTCCAACCAAAGGTCTAAATCCATCATTTAAAGAACAATGAAGCCATCTATTTTCAAACTGTGCATCTTGGTCATGTGTTAATAATTTATCAGTTAAGATTTCAACTGCTCTTTCATGTATTGCATGTTCTGCTTGATATTTTTCAAGTTGTGGTAAATCTTCTTTTATGAATGCATTAACAAAATTTCTTCCAGTTTCAGCATGATATCGGATAATTACATAATGTAATGCTTCGTGAAATGTTGTGGATTTAGTTTCTGCCTGTGTTCTATCATTTGGAATTTCTAATAGACCTTCATAGTCAGGATATTGTTTAAATTTCTCAGCAATGTCTACTCTCAATTTTTCATCTAAGGGTTTATCTCCTTCTTGTGTTTTCTCTTTCTTGCTTGGAACTCTTGTTATGCAATGAGCAACCATAAAATAATTATCATGCAATCTTCTTTCTGAAGGTCTTAAAAAATCAAAAGGCATAAGCGAAGTTCTGAATCCCCCCATAAAAGGATATTTTGTTTCTCGTGCAACTAACTTTGGTCTTTTATCATTTGCTGCATCATCAACAGCCCTGTCAAACGCAGAAGCATCTTCAAAATAATCTCCTACTTCCTGAATATGTGAAATAAAAGAATCGTAGTTTCTTTCTAAATCCTCTTCTGTAATTTTTGGTCTGACCTGAAAAGTAGATAAATCTATCACTTTATTTTCTAATCTTATCTTACTTCGTGAAATTTTCATTTTTTCATGAATTCGAATATAAATTCTTGGTCTTCAATTCTTTGTGCAAGAACTAAAGATAATCCTTTTAATGCAGAAGTGTCATCAGGTTCTCTTGAATGAATAACCCCTGATATGTTTGAATCTTTTGAAAAACAAAATACTTGTGATAATGCAGACCTATCTCCTAAAAAGTAAGCATGAGTAAGTCCCATTTCTTCTAATGCCTTATATTCTGGTCTTGATAACAAAACATCTTTTGCCATTTTTCTATATGGAATTATTATTCCTCCTTCCTTGTATTCTCCATTTTGAGTATATGCAGAAAGTTCTTTTCTTTTAGACCTGACATCAACAATATTCCCATGTTGATATAGTTCAACTCTTGCTATGGATTTATTTGATAATGGATTTACAATATCTTTGGGGGTAATATCTCTGTTTCCTAAATTGAGATTAAAATCAGTATAAAGTATTCCTGCAACTTCGGCAGGAGTTCCAACTCTCAAAATGTGTGTTTTCTTTTCGTCCTTATCTGTTCTTACTAAATATTGTGTCATTTTATCTTGCAATTCCAAATGTTTTAAATAATCTGAACATTTCATTAGGAAGTTCATAAACTTTGTCCCTATCAATAACAGTATAGTGGTCTGACCCTATGTCCTCTGTTAAACTCTTTGCATATTTTTCAAATTCTCTGCCAATTACAACTAAAAACGGATACATCTTTTGGTCATAAACTTCCCTTACTGCTGCTTTTGCATCATCAAAGTTTTGATCTTCTCCGTCTGTAATGATAGTTATTCCTCTTGGATGTTCCTTTTGTCTTCTTAATAAACTTCCGACAGTTCTTAATGGCGGACCGAGGTAAGTTCCTCCACTATCTTTTCTTTGAAGAGCCATAATCCTATTTGAACTTGTTGAGTCATATTTTTCTTGAAAATCATTTATTACATAAAGAACATTATTTGAAAACCCAAATAATCCAATTGGCCAGTCAGTCACTCCTAATGCTTCTGCATTAATGAATAATCCTGCTCTTATCTGTTCAAGGATTTTATGTTGTTCAGTTGATGGAGTAATGTCTGCTAAAACAGCCCATGCAGGTCTTTGTTCGTTTTGTGTATCTCTTCTAAAATATCTCCCATTTCCTTTAATTCCTGTAACTCTTGATTCTAATTCTGATTGCATATAATCTTCATAGCTTAATTCCTGACCCTGAAAATCTCTTTTATCTCCGTAATGTTCGAGTTGTAATTGTCTAAACGTTCTTTTCATGCTTTCAATTTCTCCAGCATATTTATCTCTAAAACCTTCCTCTATTTGAGCCATCTCACTTGTAAGCTGAGGTTCAACAACATGAATTCTAACTCCATATTGCTCTTTGGCTTGCCGATATAAAGCTGTCCTGTCTTTATTATCTTCTCTGCCAATTCCTTCATCTTCTTTCTTTTTATCTTTTTTATCTCCTGCTTTTTCATCATCCTTCTCGCTTGGCTTGTATAATTTGCCTTCACCTTTGTCTAACTTTTTAGGTCTTTTTCCTTCTTCTCTTCCTTCTCTTGATTTTACTTCTTTTCCATAACCTTGTTGAGGACTTCCTGTATTTGGTTGTGAATGATTCCCAGTTCCCAACATCGGCGGAAGTCTTGAAATAGGTTGAGTAATATCAAAATTCTCCTTAAGTCTTTGATAAATTCTACTCACAACTTCAGGGTCTCTTTGAATTGAATCTGCTGTGCTTGTTAAAGTAACAACTTCTTCCAATAATGCCCTATGTTCTTCTGGAATTGGTTCAACAACTCTTCCAATTAAACTTCTTTGCAAATATTGTTCTCTAAAAACATCTAATTTAGACATTCTTTTGACACTTGGTCTTAAATATTCAGTAGCAGGAGCCAACACTTCTTCGTAATGTTTTTTAACTCCTGGCAGTTGCTCTCTTCTTTGCGCATCAATTCTTCTGTCTTTTACAATATTATCTATCCAACCGGCTAAAGCAGGATTTTCTTTTAATTCTGCATAATTCCTTTGATGAAACTCCTGAACTAAATTAGTTTCCTGTTCTCTTAATTGTTCAACCTCTGCTCCAAAATATTCATCTATCTCTCTAATGTGGTCTGCTTCATGTGCAGTTGAATTTGCTATTGACAATTCATTATCTTTCTCAGAAACAAAATGATTTTCTCTTCTTGGTAAAAAAACTTGTGTCCCATCAGTAGCAGGACAAGAATTATTTCCTTGTAATACAATTGGATGTCTTTCAGATGCTCCTTCTCCAACTCTAAAATCTATTAATTTTTCTAACCTTCCTGATAGTTTGCTTGTATTTACAATAGTCATGTTTTTGATTAAACATATTTATCTACAATATTCATTAATTTAGTATATAATTTCCCATCCCTTCTTTCAATATTGTTTTCATAAGTTGTTAAAGGATTAACAATATTATCTTCAAATAACTCTCTCATTGAAATGTCTGTTCCCATCCTGATTCTCTGTGCTAATTCAACTGCTCCTTTTAATCCTAAATCTTTTGAGAACTTTCTTGCTTCAGGTCTCATTTCTTCAACAACATCAGTTATAAGTTCTGCTGTTTCATAATCTAATTCAGGCGCTCTTGTCTGTATAATATCAACAGTATTATCTCTTGATGGGTATCCTATCTTTAATTGTGAGAATCTTTGCAAGAAAGCATCGTTTAATTCATTTGTAGTATAGTTACTATGGAAGTTTCCTGTTGCTACAAATCTAAAATTAGGATGTGCTGTTACAACTTCGTGTCCAAATTGAGTTATAAGTGGCAGTTCTCCTGTTTCTAAAAATATGTTTAATCCTGTTAATTCGTCCTGTGGAATTGGAGGCATTTCTTCCAATACATAAACTCCTCCATGAATTGCGGCTAATGTTAAAGAGCCAGGTGAAAATGTTGGATTTCCAGGACTTGGAATGAATTTTCCTATTGCAGTTGAAAGTCTAAGAGATGTGC
The DNA here is from genome assembly GCA_964419805.1 of Candidatus Woesearchaeota archaeon. Taxonomy (GTDB): domain Archaea; phylum Nanobdellota; class Nanobdellia; order Pacearchaeales; family GW2011-AR1; genus CAYQQA01. Next base: position 1,734 of record CAYQQA010000003.1, on the reverse strand, counting down.
TTCCTGTATCAAAATAAAACGGAAGTTTTCTTTCGCATGCATAATCTCTTGACAGAACAGTTTTACCATTTCCAGTAGGTCCATTAAGAATAACTGGTCTTATCCCGTGGTCTAAATATTCAAAGAATCTATCTTTTTCTCCTTCCTGGTCCTGATAAGGAAATGCTCCTTCCATTGTTCTTGGCTGAAAATGTTCTTTTACATATTTTGCAAAAGGTCCCTCAACAAGTTCTCTGTTAACTTTTCGGGGTTTTTTAGCTGGAACCTGTTTTTTTACTGTTTTTCCTTCAACATCTTTTTTAATTCTATCATAAACAACTATTGGCAAAAATGCTGTAAAGTCAGAAGTATCTAAAGCTAAAACAGCTCTTGTTAATCCTTCTTTTTCAAAATATTGTAATCTTCCTGTTTCTTCTGAACTTCTAAGTTTGTAACCATGTGAAAAACCAGCTTGTCTTAATTGTTCTGCTTCCTGACTTGCTAATTCATCTAAACTTAATCTACCAATATCATATCTTCTTGTTCTTGTTTTCAAAATAAGTTCTTCATTTCCGTCGACAATTAAAGTTGAACTCTGATTGCCATTTCTCATCATAACTCTTTTTCTTTCAGGCAAATATGAACTAATTGTTCCCAATAATTTTTCATCTAAAGAAGTAACTGGATAATGAACAGGCAAAGCAATTTCATCTCTTAATTCTGGATAATTAACAACTGCCTGAGCCTGACCATTTTCTAAATCAACTACAACTGCTCCTCTATCCTGAAAATCTATTGTATAATTATTCATTTTTCTTTCCTCCTAATTTAGGAATCTGCACTTCCCAAGGATTTATGAAATGAGTTTCTGCTTGAGGTATTTCAACCTCTTGAGTCTTGGTAGGTTTTCTTTGTGGAACTTGTGGAGAATATGTTAAAAGAGTTAATTGTCTCATCGCATCATCAAGTCCTTGTTGATATTTTGCGAACTCTTCAAGATCTGCATCTGTTATGACCTTTTTATTCAAAATCATATCAAATTGAAATGCAAATTGATTGGCATTATATAAAAATATACTTAAGGGGAAAAATAAGGATTCTTTTGTTGTATCTCTTACTGATAAATCAAAATAATAACCGTTCCCATTGTGAGAGGTTCTCACAATTCCTGATCTATCGTATCCAGAATCAAGTCCTCTTCGTTTAAATCTCGCGTCTTTAGAAATAATTCTTTCTAATAAAGCATCCCTACTATCCAAATCTTTAGCTTTACAAAATGATCTATGACTCACTTCAGAACCATCAGGGAGATATATTGTTCCTCCAATACAATTTACACTTTCATCATAGTTTATGTCATCTGTTTTTTCTCCAAATCCTTGACTTGATAAATATCTTCTACAATTTAACATGCTTACAAGAGCAGGAGTAATTTTTCTATGTTGTTTTTCATTACTGGATGGATATCTCGCACTATATGATTTTTTCATTTTTCTGATTCTCCAAGAATTTATCTATAGCAAGTTCAATTAAATGACTCTTATTTCTAAATGTGCCTTCACTCACATATTCTTCTAATTCTGTAATTGTTTCTTCTTCTATACTGATACTTAATTTCTTCTTCATAGTATAAAGTAGTAAAACCTGCACTTATAAACCTTTTCATTGCGTTGCTACTTTTAAATTACATAAAGTTAAGGTTTTAATTCGCGCGTAGCGTGAGAATTCCACCAGTCTTTGACTGGTGGTTGCAGA
>CAYQQA010000002.1:824-25056 GCA_964419805.1 Candidatus Woesearchaeota archaeon | reverse complement strand
AATAATTTTTATTCCTTACATGATTGAATGTTTTTTAAAAGTAAAAGGAAAACTAAAAAAACACAGCTTTGGAAAACCAAATGGGGATGGCAGTCTTGAACTCATGTATGAAAAAATTTACGGGCTTGAACACCTTGCAATTAAGGTTCTCAAAAAGATAAAACCTTCAAAGAAAGTTTTTGAAAAAGAAGTCGTGTGGCTTATTAACGGTGTTCAGATATTGTTCATAATTTTGGGCTTTTTAACAATTCTATAAATTTAAAAAGAAAGTTTTCTAAATAGTAAAATGGAAGAAAAAGATGAAATCAAAATTGATTTTAAGAAAATAAAGAATCTTTTTTTGAATAAAAAATTTCAGCTGGCTGTTGTTTTTATAATTCTTCTGGTGACACTTATTTGGAGCACTTCTATAAGGACTAGCAATCTTCATCTCCTCAAGGACCAAACAACGGGAGAATACATCCCTACTGCTTTGGATCCGTTTTATTTTTTGAGGATGGCTGAAACAATAAGCCAAGGAGGTTTGCCTGAATTTGATCCGTTAAGAGGTCCTTTTAACGTTGGGTGGAGTCCGGAAATTCTTCCAGACCTGGTTGTTTTATTCCATAAAATTTCAAATGTTTTTGGAGATTTTTCCATTCAATACATCGATGTTATTTCACCAGTTATTTTTTATATTATTGGATTTATTGCTTTTTTCTTTTTAGTATTGCTTTTAACAAAATCAAAAACTGCCTCGACGGTGAGCTCAATTTTTCTTGCGTTTATTCCAAGTTATATTTATAGATCTACCGCAGGATTTGCAGACCACGAATCAATAGGTATGGCTGCGTTTTTTTTATCATTAATTCCATTAATACTTTTATTTAATAATTTTGAAAAAGAAAAAACCGACAAAAAAAAGTTGAAAAATTCTGTAACAGCTTCGGTGATTTTGGGGGCACTAACAACTTTGACAATAGTAGCTTGGGGAGGGATTGCTAAATTTGTCTTCATGGTAGTTCCTCTGGCTTTTTTTCTTTATTGGATTATAAACGAACATAAAATTGATGGGAAAATTAGAAACTATTTTGTTTTATCATATCTGATTTGGTTTGTTTCGGGAATTATTTTTGGTATTTTTACTAAATATGGAGCAGGAGGAATTTTGGATAGATTTATTTCAGGTACTGAGGGCATAATTTTTCTTTTTGTTTTTGGTTTTCTAATTGTTGATTTTGCTGTCCAGAAGTATTATGGAAAAGAAGGTTTGTTAAAAAAATACAGAATTGTTGCAAGCTTTGTGATAACAATTATTCTGGGATTTTTGTTGCTTCCTATTTTGGGGATGGATCCTTTTTCATTGGTTTCTGATTTCTTTTCCAGATTAATACATCCTTTTGGAACTGGCAGGGTCGGTTTGACGGTGGCTGAAAACAAGCAACCTTTTCTTCAGGATTGGACCTCACAAATAGGACCGAGATTTTTTTGGATATTTTTGCTAGGCTCAGCGTTATTAGGAATTGAAATGTCAAAAATAGCTAAAAAGAAAAAAGACAAATATTTATTTGCAATTTTTTGGATAGCCATGATTTTAGGAATTTCTTTGAGCAGAATTTCTTCAAGCTCTATTTTGAATGGGACTAATTTTATCAGCAAACTTTTGTATTTTGGAGGCATTGCGATTTTTGGAGTATATGCACTTTATTTGTATTTTAACAAAAAAATAAACGGTATTGATGGAAGGTTTTTGGTTTTCGCATCTTTGCTGATCCCAATGATTGTCGGGACCAGAGGAGCTGTAAGATTATTTTTTGTAATAACGCCAGTTACTTGCATGATGGTAGGATATGGTTTTGACCAAGTTGTCAGAAAGTTTAAAAGTTCTAAAGAAGAAATGTCAAAATTGTTTTTTGGAGCAGGAAGCGTAATTATTTTAATATTGTTAATATTGAGTTTTAATTTTTTTGTAGGAGTTTCCACGGCACAAGCTAAATACACTGGGCCAAGTGCAAACGGCCAGTGGCAGAAGGCGATGGAATGGGTCAGAGATAATACTGCTGAAAAAAGTGTTTTTGTTCACTGGTGGGATTATGGGTATTGGGTGCAGTATTTGGGGGAAAGAAAAACAATTGCTGATGGAGGACATTTTCAAGGAGAATTCAGGGACCACATGATTGGAAGATATGTTTTGACAAATCCGGTTCCAGATTTAGCGCTAAGCTTTATGAAGTCTAATGAAATCACAAATCTACTCATAGATCCGACTGACTTAGGAAAATATGGGGCATATAGTAGCATTGGGAGTGATAAAACAGGGAGTGACAGAAATAGCTGGATTCCGTTAATGCCAAATGATCCGCGACAAACTCAAGAAACCCAAAACACCACTTTGAGAGTTTTCCAAGGAGGATTTTCATTGGACAAAGACATAATCTATAGTCAGGAGGGCAATGAGATTCTGCTCCCCCAAGGCAGGGCGGCAGTGATTGGAGTGATACTTGACATGAGAAATGATGAAGGCTCTTTTGGAGTTAAGCAACCTATAGGGGTTTACTTGTATAATGATCAACAGATAAGGATCCCTATAAAAAACATTTATGTCCAAGGACAGTTAATTCAATATGAAGAAGGTGTGAACGCGACAGTTGTGTTTATCCCTTCTTTGGAACAGACGAGTTCTGGTACAGGGATTGATAATTTTGGCGCAATGCTTTACCTTTCTGAAAAAACAGAAAATAGTTTGTTTGCACAAATGTACTTGATGGACGATCCGCTTGACAAGTACCCGACGATAAAACTAGCCCATTCACAAGATGATCCTGTTGTTGAAAGTTTAAAATCTCAAGGAGCTAATCTTGGAGAATTTATTTATTATCAAGGATTTAGGGGACCTATCAAGATATGGGATGTTGACTATCCGGATTATATTTTAGAAAAAGAAGAATTCTTAAGAAGACAAGGGAAATATGCGGAGTTTGATGATTTAGAGGTTAGAACAAATCCATAAGATTTAAATTAGTTAATCAAAGAATATTGTTATGAAAGATTCTGGGGTTGCAATAATTATCGGAACAAAAGCGGAACTTATAAAATGCATGCCCTTGATGAAAGAATTTCAAAATAGAAGCCTTGATTATTTTTTTATCCACACGGGTCAGCACCCTTTAGGGAAGGCTTGTGAAAAATTTGGGATTAAAAAACCGGATTTTATTTTGAGCAAAGAACCAGATATAAGCACCAAATTTTGGTCAAAAATAAATCGGGCTTCATTTTTCTGGAACATTGAAATTATTTTTAAAATTAAAAAAATGTTGAAAAAAATAAATCCAAAATATGTTGTTTACCATGGAGACACAATGAGTACGAGCAGTGCCGCGATAGGATCAAGCAAATTTTTTAATCCGGGGAAAAAATGGAAAAATGTGCATCTTGAAGCAGGCCTAAGAAGTGGTTCGCTGTTTGAACCTTTTCCCGAGGAAATATCCAGAAAAATTTGTGACAATTTCTCAGACATATTATTGGCCGTGTCTGATTTAACTGAAAAAACGTTAAAAAAAGAATTCAAAAATAAAATAATAATTAAAACAGGAAACACAATTGTTGATTCTGCTAAAATTGTTTTGAAAAAAAATAAAAACAAAAAACAAAAATACGCCCTTGTTAATCTTCACCGTCATGAAAACTTGCGGAGCAAAGAAAGAATGAAAAAAATTATAAGGATTTTGGGAAACATAAAAATAAAAACAATTTGGCCAATTCACGACAATACTCTTTACTATTTGAAAAAATATGGACTTTTGAGGCATTTAAAAAAAATGAAAAATGTTGAAATTTTACCTTTAACGGATTATTCTGATTTTATTTTTCTTCTTGCAAATTGTGAATACTTAGTTACCGACGGAGGAAGCATTCAGGAAGAAAGTCTTGTTTTTAAAAAACCTTGCATTATTCTGAGGAAAAAAACTGAAAGGCAGGAAGGCCTTTATACTGGGATAAATTTTTTAGTAGGAGTAAATGTTAGATACGGAAGAAAGATAATTGAAAAAATAGAAAACAAAGAAATAGAAATAAAAAATTTTAAAAATCCTTATGGGCATGAAGGATTAACAAAAGCGATTGTGGAGGTTTTGAGATGAAGAAGGAAGTGAAAAAAGCTAGTATTGAAAAGGCTGAAGAAATACTTAACGTTTACAAATCTGGAGGAATTTGGCTGCCCTATACTGATATTAAAGAAATAAATAAATGTTTAAAAGAAAATGAAAAAGGAAAAATTTCAATAATTGTTGTGGAGATTGATGGAAAAATTGTTGGAGCATTAAAATTGCACAGGCCCCAATCACATATTGGGAAAGGTGGTAAAGTTGCAGTTTTGCCGGAATATAGGGGCAAGGGAATTGGAAAACTTCTCTATAAATCAGCCATAAAAATTTTCCATATGGAAGGAAGAAGAAAAATTACCGATTCATTAGTTGGAGAAAATCCTTCAGTTTCATCAATGTTTGAAAAATTGGGTTTTGAAATTGAGGCTAAAATGAGAAATCACACTCCAGGAGGCAAAACTTTATATCAGTTTGCATACCATATTGATGAAAAAGGGGTTCCAGAAATTAACGAAGAAATAAATTTTAATATACCTTTGACTGAGTACATGAAAGATTTAAAAGAAAAAAATGAAGTTCATTGAATTAGGAGAAGTAAAAAATATAGTAAAACCAAATTCCACAATCGCGATAGGAGGGTTTACAATAAATAGAAAACCCCTTTCAATAATAAAAGAAATAATAAAAAATAAAAAAATAAAAGATTTAAATTTGTTCCTTCTTGCCGGATCAATCGATGTGGATTTAATGGTCAGGGAATCAAAGGTAAGCAAAATCTCTGCAGCCTATGTGGGTTATGAAGGGTTAGGACTTTCAAAAATTACTAGAAAAGCTATAGAATCAAAAAAAATTTTATTTGAAGATTTAACGGAAATAATTTATTATTTTGGATTAAAAGCAGGTGCAGAAAACAAGCCTTTTCTCCTGACAGAGTCAGTTATTAATTCAGATATCTTAAAAATAAATTCTTATTGCCAAAAGATATTTTTGGATGGAAAAAAATTTTGTAAAATCGAAAAGATAAATCCTGATTTTTCATTCATACATGCCCAAAAGGTAGATGCTCAAGGAAATATTCTCTTAGAAGAACCTGATTTTTGTGAAAAAGAAATGGCTAAAGCTTCAAAAACAACAATCTTCAGCGTGGAAGAGGTTGGAACAATCTGTAAAGAACATATAACAATTCCAAAAGAAGATGTTGATTATGTTGTGGTTTGCAAAAAAGGGGCTTACCCTACAGGATGTAAAAATTTTTATGGACCAAATATTAAAGAAATATTAAAATTTATTGGAAATGAAAACCTCTGATTTTTTGGTCATTAATCTCGCGGAAGAACTTGAAGAAGGAACAACTTTAGTTCAAGGAACATCCACCTTTCTCCCATTAGTCGCCACAGTTTTAGCAATGAAAAAGAAAAAAATCAATCTTATTGCAGGATTCTATTTGAACCCAAAAATAAATCCTAAGGTTCCATCAACTTTTTGTTTTGAAAATTATTCAGACGGCAAAATTTCTGGATTATCAGAATTCCTTGAAATGCTGATTGGAAAAAAAATAGACTTAGAATTTTTGAGACCAGCTCAAGTTGATAAATTTGGAAATATAAATAATACATGTATTGGAAATTTTAAGTTCCCGAAGATTAGGCTTCCGGGAGGCATGGGCATTGATGATGTGGTTCATTTCGCGAGGAAATCAGTATTGTACGTTCCAGATCATAGTAAAAAAGTTTTTGTTGATAAAGTTGATTTTGTTACGGCAAGTGGATGGGACAAAGGAAAAGGTCCGGATAAAATAATCTCAAATATGTGTGTTTTTGAATTTATTGACAAGAAAATTACTTTAACCAAAATAAATCCAAGCTACAAAATCGCAAATGTTATTGAAAACACAAATTTTAAATTTGATGTGGCAAGACCTGTTAGAAATATGCTTCTTGTAGATGAAAAAAATGAAGAGGAAATAAAAAAAATTGACCCCTTGGCTATTAGAGACTTAGAAATCAAAGAAGAAAAAGATGAAGTGTTGAAAAAACTCATATGACTTTAATTGTTTTCAAAGATAAATTTTCTTGCTTCTTTATAATCTTTTACAGGTTTTGCGGGAATTCCTACTGCAATAGCTCCATTAGGAATATCTTTATTTACAACTGCGGAAGTTCCAATTATAGAGTTTTCACCGATGGTTACTCCTTCCAGCACTATTGAGTTTGGCGCTAGTTGAGCTCTTTTTTTTATCAACACCGGAGAAATTACAATTGGGTCTAAAGGATTTATATCTTGAAAAACAGAGTTGTGCGCAAATATTTTTACACCTACAGAAAGTTTTACATTGTCCTCTATTTTGATTAAATGAGGAACTGCGGTGTCCAAATGGACAAAGGCATCAATAAAAACATTTTTCCCTATTTTGACTCCTCTCATTCTGTTTGCAAAAACTCTTAAACTATTTCCTGGCCCAAAATAACCTAAAAAGTAGAAAATACGATTGATAAATTTTCTAAAAAAACTTAGCTTGATATTGTGAACAAATTTCTTCTTACTTTTTTCTACCATTGAAATTCATTTAATTTAGGTTTTTTATACTTTCCTAAACACAGATATATGTAAAATGATTAGTCCATAATGTTTATAAATAATTTGCTTAATTTCAATTTATGGAAAAAATAAAAGTGTACCTTCAGTATCCTTGGAAAATTTCAGATTCTCAATATTACAAATCAATTTTGGATTCTCCTCCAGAAGGAATTGAATATATTGTTGAAGGAAAAAAACACGGGATGATTACCAGTAAAAGCAAAATGCTCTTTTTTAACTTTCTAAAAAAATTAATAAGGAGGAATTTGAGGAGAATGGGCATTTCATTACTGAACATTCATAAAAAACCGAAAAACAAAAACTACAATTTACTTCATTGCGCCCATTGTTTAAGTTCTGGGAATGCTCCTTGGGTTGCAGATTTTGAATCTGTGTGGCAAATGTTGATAACAGATCATGAAACTCTAAAAGGGCTAAAAAAAGCATCTAAAATTCTTGAAAAAGATAATTGTAAAAAGATTATCGCTTGGACAGAAGAGACAAAAAAAGACATAATAAAAAAATTTCCTAGGGTGCAGGATAAAGTAGAAGTTGTAACATACGGGATTGCTCCCTCTAATTTTAAAAAAACAAAAAGTAAGAATATTCGGCTTTTGTTTATAGGAAGATACTTTATGGGAAAGGGAGGGCTCCACACAGTAGAAGCGTTTGATAGATTAACAAAAACCTTCAAAAATGTTGAAGCGTTAGTTGTGGGAGAAATTCCTGAATTTATAAGGAAAAAATATTCTAAAAATAAAAAGTTGAAATGGTTCAATCTAATTGATCACAAAAAACTTCTAGAGGAAATTTATCCTTCTACAGACATTTATGTATGTCCGGGATATAGTGATACATTTGGGTTTCCTTTTGTAGAAGCCCTAGCATTCGGATTGCCTGTAGTAACTGTCAATGTCCCCACAAGAAAGGAGATAATTGAAGATGGAAAGAATGGATTTGTGGTCTCAACAAACGGAAAAATAAATCAAACTTTTATAGGTGAAAAAGAAGAAAAAGTGATTAAAAAAATTGTAGAAAGAACATCTGAGTTGATAAAAGATGAAAATTTAAGAATAAAAATGTCAAAGGAAGGTTTAAAAATAGTTAAAAGTGGAAAATTCTCAATAAAAGAAAGAAACAAAAAATTAAAAAAGGTTTATGAAGAGGCTCTCAAATAAGATGAAAACAATTGTCCAGATTTTTGCAAGAGATTTTCAAGAACCTCCGAGAATTATTCAAATGTGTAGAGATCTTTCAAAGGAAGGTTTTGGAGTTTATAGGTTATTACTGAAAAAGAAAAAAAGAAAAAAAAACTATTCAGAAAAATTTAAAACAATTGTTGTCGAGAAAAAAGGATTTTTGTCGGAAGAACCTGTAAACAAAATATCTTTTTTTGATTTAATTTTTTTTGGTTTTTTCGGGGCAAAAAAATTAAAAAAAATAGATAACAAAAAAAATATCTCGATAATCCACTGCCATAGACATTCTTCATTACTTCCCGCATTTATATCTAAACTTTTAGGAGTTAAAGCCAAAATAATCCTAGATTATCATGATCCTTGGAGCGGAGAATCTACTTTAAAAGAAGGGGATGAGATAAGTTGGATTTCTAAAATAAAAATTAAAGTTTTCCATACTTTTGAAAAAATCTCGTTAAGAAATATAGATCATGTTGTTGTTGTTAGCAATCCTCAAAAAAAACTTATAATGAAAAAGCATAATCTAAAAGAAGATATATTTACGATAGTTAGTAATTCTGCGGCCACTGCTAATGAATCTTATTTTAATCCAAAAATAAAAAACAAAAAGAAATTTGGGTGGCAAGGCAAAAAAGTTGTTTTATTCACAGGTTGCATTGTTCCTTATTTTGGGATTGATTTGTTAATTGAAGCTATAGCAATGGTGGTTAAAAAAATTCCAAATATTTTATGCATAATAAAGATAGCAGAGGAAATTAAAGAAAAAGAGTACTATCAAAATCTTTTACAGAAAATAAAAAATTATGGTTTGCAAAAAAATATTAAATTTATAGAAGAATGGATGGATGAAAAAAAATATGCCCAATTTGTTTGTTCATCAGATCTTGGAATTATTTGCCATCAACCAACGTTATTGACAAAAACGGCCGACCCTGACAAATTGTATGAATACTTGGCAGCAGGGCTGCCCATTGTTACTACAGATTTAGAAATAATGAAAAGATATGTGAAAGATAAAAAAAATGGATTCATAGTGCCCCATAATCCAAAAGAAATTTCAAAAGCAATAATAAAAATTTTAAATGATAAAAGTTTAATGAAAAAAATGGGAAAAGAAAGCCACAATATGAAATTTGATTGGAGAGATGATTTTAATAGGTTGTTAAAAACATACAATAAATTTTACAATGAAAAATAAAATATTTACATTAAGGGTTGATTTAGAATCAGACAAAGGAATAAAAGAAGGTCTTCCAAAATTGCTGAATTTGCTAAAAAAATACGATTTGAAAGCTTCATTTTATTTGGTGATAGGGGGAGAGTCTAATTTTTTAGAGCTTATCAAACACAGAGGAGGAATGAAAAGTTCTGGAGAAAGGAAAATAAAACTTTGGAGAACAAAAGAAAAATTAAGAATGGCTTTATTACCAAGAGATTTTGCAAAAAAAAATATTTCTATTTTAAAGAGAATTTTAGATGAAGGCCATGAATTAGGGCTACATGGGTGGAAACATCGGGAATGGACCAGAGGGTTAAACAAAATAGATGTTCCAAATAGAATAAAACTTTGCAAGATAAAATATAAATCTTTATTTGGAAAAAGTCCTATAAGTTTTGCTTCCCCTGGTTTTAACATTAATGAAAAAGTTCTAAAATTGTTAGAAAACGAGGGAATAACCTTTATAAGTGATTTTCAAGACAAAAAAGTAGAGAAATATGGAAAAATAAAAAATATTCCAATGACCATACTTGGGAAAAACAAAATGCCTATAATTGAATTTTTAGTAGAAAAAAGAAAAAAAGATGATGAAATAATAAATGAAATTAAAAAGAAAATTAATGGAAACAAGATATGTTCGTTTTATATACATGGATTATTTGAGGCCAGATTCAAATTAAGAATCCTTGAAGAGATATTTAAATATGTAAAAAATAAAAAAATTCTTAATAAAAGAGTTATGGATTATTGAAATGAATAAAAACCCAAAACATCGGCCAAGAGTCTCGATAGTTTTTGTTAATTGGAATGGAAAAAAATATACGTTTGATTTATTAGAATCCTTGAAAAAAATAAATTATAAAAATTATGACATTATTGTTGTTGACAATGATTCTTTTGATGGAACTCAAAAAGAATTTAAAAAAAAATATTCAAATTATGCTACATTGATTGAAAACAAAAAAAACTTTGGGTTGGCTGAAGGAACAAATATGGGATTTAGAGAAGGATTAAAAAGGGGTAGCAAGTATATTTTGACAATGAACAATGACATGGTTGTGGACCCTGATTTTTTGAATATTCTTGTTGATAGAATGGAAAGACATCCTGAAGTGGCTGTTTCCGGACCCAAAATATATTACATGGAGCCGAAAAATATGATTTGGGGAGCAGGATGTGATTTTAATGTTAGAGGATTTATTCCTAGAAATCAAAAAGAGATTGATAAAGGGCAAACAGAGGGAGATAAATATGTGGATGCCTTGGATTGTGTACAGATGATAAGAAGTGATGTTTTAAAAAAAGAGGGTTTGTTTGATTCGGATTTTTTTGTAATGTGCGAATTAACTGGGTTTTGTTTTAGACTGACTCAAAAAGGATACAAATGTCTTTATGTTCCAGAATCAATTATTTGGCACAAGGTATCTGCAGCCCTTTCTACAGCAGGGAAAAAAACCACTTATTTAGATTGTAGAAATTGGATTTGGGTAATCAAAAGAAATAAGGGGAAGTTATTTTACTGGAAAGTGTCTTTTTTACAGGCCACAATATTTGGATTGATAAGAACTCTAAAATTTATTAAAAGAAAGCAGCCAGAACTTATTTTTCCTTACTTTAAAGGGGTTTGGCATGGAATTACTGACAAAACAGACTATAAATTGGTTCCAAAATTTAATTAAAATAAGTATTTTACCACCACAATAAATATAAACACATAAAAAAAATAGTAGTATGGCAGAGGTGCTTGTTACTGGAGGGGCAGGATTTATTGGAAGCCACTTGGTTGATTATTTGGTTAAGAAAGGTCACCAGGTATATGTTTTGGATGATTTGTCTGGAGGGTTAATTGAAAATGTTAATCCTAAAGCAGTTTTTATCAAGGGGTCTATTACAAATCAAAAACTTGTTAATAAAATAATGAGGGGAACTGATATTGTTTACCACATTGCAGCATACGCTGCAGAAGGGTTATCTCATAATATTCGCGTTTTTAATTACATGAACAACTTAGTCGGTTCATTAAATTTAATTAATGCTTCTATCAAAAATAAAGTAAAATGTTTTGTTTTTACTTCATCCATGGCAGTTTATGGGGAGGGAAAACCCCCATTTAGTGAAGAAGATATTCCTTCACCTACTGATCCATATGGGGTGGCAAAATTTGCAGTTGAAATGGATTTAAAATGTGCTAAAGAAAAATTTGGTTTAGATTATATTGTTTTCAGGCCACACAACATTTATGGAGAAAGACAATTTTTAGGGGATCCTTACAGAAATGTTATAACAATATTCATGAACCGAATTATGAAAGGACTTCCTCCCTTAATTTTTGGGGACGGCGAGCAAACAAGAGCATTTTCATACATCTCGGATATTGTCCCGTGCATTGCTGAAGCTCCTTTCAAGAAGGATCCTTTAAACCAAATTATAAATATCGGTGCTGCGAAACCATACACTCTTAACCAACTTGCAGAAGAAGTACTGAATGTCATGGGGTCAGATCTAAAACCCGTTCACGTCGAGGAAAGACATGAAGTAAAACATGCTCATTGCACGACTGAAAAATCAGAAAAGATTCTAGGATTCGCCGACAAAACAAATTTGCAAGATGGGCTAAAAAAAACAGCTGAATGGGCAAAGAAAAAAGGACCGATGGAACCAATTATTTGGGAATGTGTTGAGTTAGAAGAAAATCTCCATGAAAGTTGGAAAAAATTACAAGATGATTTTCCAGATTCTCCATTCAGAATAAATCCTTTAAAGGAAATTTAATCATTTTTTATATTTGTTACTCCTTCTATTTCTAACCAATCTTTATCTTTTCTTACCTTTTCATTTAGTCTCCAAATTTCTTCTAATAAATATGGTCGGTACATGTGATCTCTTGCAAGGTAAATTAAAGCATTCAAATCTTTTGGGAAGCATTTCCCTCCAAACCCCAAGTCTCCATCATGCCCCGGAACCTCCGTATAGGCCCCTATCCTTTTATCAAGAATGATTGCTTTCCTTACTGTTTCCCAACTAACCCCCATAACCTTACAAATTTGAAATAACTCATTTGCTAAAGCTATTTGGCCAGCTAGAGTCACGTTCGAAGCATATTTAATCATTTCAGCAGTTTTTCTGTTTACATTTATATATTTTGCATTAGGAAAGACTGGCCTATATATAGACTCTACTAAATTATAATCCTGTTCGTTATTAGACCCAATCACAACCCTATCAGTATTCTCGGCATCTTCAAATGAATTCCTCTCTGTTAAAAATTCTGGATTAAATGCAAACCGGAAATTGTATCTTTCAGAAAGATTATCCGTAGTACCGCTCGTAGCAGTAGATCGAACAACAATTAAATGATTTTCTAACTTCCTACAACAAAAAGAAGTCCTTTGTGAAAAATAATCTAAACTATTATGAATTGCAGAGTAATCTATTGCACCAGAAGATTTCATGGGTGTGGGAACACACAAAAATGTTGCATCTGATTCCTTTGCAATTTCATCAAGAGAAGATTCATTGTCATAGGGGGCATTGTACTTATCATAAGGAAGTATTGAATGAACTTTTTTTAATACATGTGCAGTAGCTTTTCCCACAACGCCCATGCCGATTATTCCTATATTCATAATTATCAAATAAAAAATTAGTATTTAAATTTTTATATGTTTTGATTACCTAATTCATCGGAGGAAATTAGCGGAAATTTTTTTAATCCCTCTATGATTCTTAGATCATCTTCAGTATCAATATCCCAAGATTCCTTATCATTCATAATCACATACGCTATATTTCCGCCCATATAATCTCCCGTCTGTTTTAGAAGCTTTTGTCTAATTATATACAAAGCTCCGTTTTCACGCAATAGGGGCTTCATATCTTGCCTTCTCATTATTTTATGGGGATAAAACCTTATTAATTTTCCACTGTCTTCTTTCCAATGATATTTATCATCCATTACTAAGCTTACTACTGAATCAATCTCTGGTTTTCCTTGTATTTTATCTATTGCTTCGCTGATTTTGTTTGATTGAAGTAAAGGAGAAGTAGCATATAATAAAATAACTATGTCAGTATTGTAATTTTCTTTTTCTTTTAGCCAATCAACCGTGTGTTGTAAAACTGGGGCTGTTAAAACCTTATCTCCTGAAAGTTCTGTTGGCCTTATAAATGGAACTTCTGCCCCATGTTGTTTGGCTACTTGAGCAATTTCTTGGTCATCCGTAGAAACAATAACTCTGTTTATTTTTTCTACTTTTAAAGCAGATTCTATAATGTGTGCAATTAAAGGCTTCCCCTCTAAGAGCTTAAGGTTTTTTCTAGGAATGCCTTTGCTCCCTCCTCTCGCAGGAATTATTGCGACAATGTTTTCTTTTTTTTGCATGATTGTCTATAAATTGTTTAATTTATAAAATTAATTGTATTTTATTATTCTAAAAGCTCAAAAATTGCCTTAGAGATTGGAACAAAATTATTGTTGTTTATGAAATCTCTTACTTCATTTTTATCAAAGACTTTATACTCCGAGTATTCTCCTTTTTTGAAATTTTCTAAGTTAAAATTTGAATCGACATTAATCTGGCAACCAACACTATATAATCTATGGCATTTATCAAAAAATAAATAAAAAAGCTTAATTTTATCGAGGTTTACTTTTTCTCCTAGTTCTTCATATAACTCTTCATTTATTTGTTGTTTGTGAGGGAATTCTTTTTTTATATTTTCGAAAGTAATTCCTCCAGAAGGAACAAATTCCCAATAACCCTCATACTCGCTAACTCCTCTTCTTTTAGCTACAATAAATCTGTTTTCATCAACTATTGTTATTCCATTGACTGCCAAAGGATAGATTTCCAAATCAATGTTTCCCAAAAGTTTAGCTAAATAAGTTTTATAATCTGTAACAAAATAATTTACTATTATTTTTCCACTTTCGCTTTTATGTGAAATGTAAGAAGAAATTTTTCCGTTGAATAGTGTTGGTTTTAATTTTGATTGTTCTTGCCATATTTTATGTATTTTTTCTTGTTTTTCATTATCAGTATATAAATTAAAATCTTTTTGAACGAATTCTATATTATCAATCTTATCTAAAACTTTTATTCCCACATTAATTTCTATCAAAAGTTTTTTTATTTCCTCCAAGCTTGCTAAATTAAAATCAACCTTTTGATCTAATTTCTTTCCTTTTGGATTGTAGAAAATTGTTTTTGCTCCTGCTAATTTTGCAGCAGTTAACCCATTAGAAGAGTCCTCAATAACATAATATTCTTTCTCACCATACTTCTTTATGATTTTTTTATAGATTTCGGGGGAAGGCTTTGCATTGGTTATATCATCTCCAGAAACAATATATTCAAAATATTGTTTTAATCCAAACTTATTTAACATGAATTCTATATTTTCTTTTTTTGAAGAACTAGCCACACATAAAAGATAATTTTTAGCTAATAACTCTATGGCTTGTTTTATTCCTTTCATAGGCAAAACTTTTGTGTATATTCGTTTCATTTCTTCATCATATTCTTTTATTAAAAATTCCACATCCTCTTTTAAATTATGGTTTTGTTTCATGAATGTGGCTATTTCTCTAATTTTCATACCATTAATTTTTGTTAATTCATGCTCTTGGTGTTGTTTTCCAAATCTTTTTAAAAAATCCCCATACATTGATAATAAAGAACCAACACTGTCTACAATAACTCCATCCATATCGAATATGAATATTTTGTCTTTAGCCATCTTATACTCTATGAGATCTTGTTAAATATAGTTTGCCTTCTTGATTATCTGGGAAAGATATCACAATATCTCCATTATTTAATCTTAAAAGAAGTTCATCCAAAGTTAAATCTGACCATATTTTATCTGGTTTCCATAGAACTTCTCTTGTCCCCTTTGGTTTTGAAAGGCTTGCTCTTTCTATGTTTAATTTTCCTCTTTGAAAGTTTATATGTGCTGGTGTGACGTATGAATTAGGATCTGTTTCATTGTGTGCCCTTACTATTCTTTCTGCTTGCAAAGAAGGAATCTTGGGAGTTAATTTCGAATCTTTTGATTTTATTCTTTTATGTACTTTAGGTGTTCCAACTTGAGGTTTTGGATATAAATTTCCTTCTGCATAAGCTTTAAGATATTTTTTTGCGGTGGTGATTGCTGCTGAAGTCATTCTTGCCCATACATCATCTGCTTGCCCCTCAAGAGAAATTTTTTCTTTAAAATAAATTGGGCCTGCGTCAACTTCTTTTTCAAGTTCTATTAGATTTGCATATGTGCTTTTTCTCCCTGCTCTCATTTGGTTTTGAATAGGACTTCCACCTCTATCTTTTGGGAGCATTCCCGGATGCAATACTAAGTTAGATATTCCTGAAATTGGTTTTAAAAGTTCATCTGG
Organism: Candidatus Woesearchaeota archaeon; assembly: GCA_964419805.1. Lineage (GTDB taxonomy): Archaea > Nanobdellota > Nanobdellia > Pacearchaeales > GW2011-AR1 > CAYQQA01. The sequence goes on along the minus strand of CAYQQA010000002.1, from coordinate 9,588 downwards.
AACAATCCATGACCATCCACTGTAAAATATTGCTTGAGGGGATAAATCCATAAGCGCGTTATAACCTAAAGTTCCTTTTTTTAGTTCTTTTTTAGGATCGATTCTCAAAACAGGCACCCCTTTTTTTTTAAACCTCGAAAAATCATAAACACAATCATTTGTTGTTATCAATAATCCAGGCTTCCAGTCATTCGTATTAAGAACTCCTTCTAATGCTTTAAGAGACCAATTTCTGTATGTTACCCATGCATATTTATTTTTCATCTTTAAGAGACCTAACTAACATAAATGCTTCCGCATATTCTAAACTTACTTCGTTTCCTCTTTTTTTTGCTAAGTTTTCTATCCCTTCTAAACTCCTTGCATGAGGGTATGGGTTGACTTCCGAAAGATAATTCTTCATTGCATCCAACTTATCCTTAATTGTATCTTTGATGTTAACAAAAACATTTGGGCAAAAAATAAATTGAGGTCCTTGAAAAGCTCTTTCAGTCGATGAAAGAACCTCATAACAATATATTTCTTTTGGATAAAATTCTCCAAAAGCAGGCCTGCATGCAAAAAGAGTTGCATTATGGACTATTCTATGGTCGGGATTATAGTCCCCATAATGGTGTGTGAATACAATATCTGGTTTAAAGCTTCTTACTTTTTTTCTTAGTATGTTAACAATATCAAGAAAAGGATATTTGTCAAACCTCATACATTTTAAACTTTTAATTTCTATATTTTTTACCCCCAACCTTAAAGAAGCTTTTTTTGCATCCATGTTTATACTTTCTATTTTTTGGATTACTTCGGGATTGCCCAATTCAAATTCCTCATGCCTCGCGGTAATTCCATCTCCAACTATTAAAATCTCTACTTCGTGGCCTTGATTGATATATTTGGCTATTGTTGCCCCACACCCAAGTATTTCATCATCGGGGTGTGCCGAAATTACTAATATTTTCATTTTATTCTATATTTGAAAAGCTGAGGGGTTCTTCATTGAATATGTTTATTTTGGCTTTTTTTCCTATAACTTCATTTTCAAAACAAGGTTCCAAACTTCCTTTGGGGGCAGGCCTTTGGAATTCTAAATCCGCCGAAGTTAGTGTTTGCCCTTGGAAAATATCCCTACTTGCCCTTATGCATCTTCTTTGGAGGATAACTGTATCCTTTTCATTTTCTTCAACTTTTCTTAAGGAGCTTCCCATGGATCTCTCTAATTCTCTAGTCCTATCCACCATTTCTTTCCATGTTTTAGGATCCATTGAAAAAGGATGATCCGGACCGAGCCTTGTTACATCATCTGTAAAATGCTTTTCTATTACTCTCGCACCTAATGCAACCGCACCAAGAACGGTAGAATGCCCTTTTGTATGGTCGGATAAACCAAGAACCATATTTGGATACATCTGTCTATAAGTCTTAAGAACATTTAGATTTATGTGGTCAAAATTCATATCTTGTGCAGTATAATTTGTGTTACATTGCAATAATATAACCTGTTTATTTATTGAGGTTACAAGTTCGACTGCTTTTTGAACTTCTCCCAAGGTTGAAGCTCCGGTAGACAAAAGAACGGGCTTCAATTTTTTTGCAACTTTTTCAAGCATTTGGGAAAAATTAATATCACCTGATCCAATTTTAAATGCAGGAGAATATTCATCTAAATGATCCACCATATAAAGATCATAGGGCGTGGAAAAAAAATCTATGCCAATTTCATCACAGTATTTTTTTAGCTCGGCCGTCCAATTAGTGGGCACCTCTGCATCTTTGTATACTTGGAAAACAGATTTATTCCATTCTGATTGGTGCGAAAATTTCCCCCCAAGAGATTCAAAACCTTTTTCACTCACACAATGTTTTACATCATAATGTTGAAATTTTGCTGCATTGGCTCCTGCTTCTTTTGCAAGTCTTATAAGCATTTTAGCTCTTTCTAAATCTCCATCATGGTTTGCAGCTATGTCTGCTATAAAATAAACTGGCCTACAATTTCCCAAAAAGTTATTTCCTATTTTTATTTCCATATTTTCTTGACAATTACTTTGCTTATTAATCTTTTGTAGGCTTAATAGTAATTTTTTATCAGATTCTTTTAATTCTTTCACATATCCTTTGTCTTTTAAATCTTTAAATTCTTGAATTCCTTCAACAATATTTTTTATCTTAGTATTTAAAAGCTGTCTGGATTTTTGGACATTTAGAATCATGTTTTTAGCTCTCTTGGCTTTGAAATTAATTTCATCTGAGTTTTTTGGACAAATCAAATTTTCATCATAACCAAAAATTTTTGCAATAGATTTTGTAAATTCAAATTTCGAACAAGATTCAGATCCCCCCACATGAAAAATTCCTCTTAAATTTTTTTCATAGATTTCTAAAATAATTCTTCCTAAATTGGTCACAGTAATTGGAGGAAAAAAAATGTCTTTACAACCTGGAGTTTTTTTATTTTCTTTGAGCTCAGAAAGAATCCACTCTGCAAGACTTTGTTTATCTTTAAAATTCCACCCATAAATATTTGTCCTAAGAATGCAATAGTCAAGTCCAGAATCTTGAACTATTTTTTCTGCTTCTAATTTTGTCCGCCCATATACATTTATTGGATCAGGAATATTCTCTTCGGAATAGTTGCTCAAATTTCCATTAAAAACCGCATCTGTCGAAATGTGAACAAAATAACAATTGAGATTCTTGCACGCATTTATTAAATTTCTTGTTCCCTCCACGTTAATTTCATATGCTTCTCGAGTATTTTCTTCACAGTAATCAACATTTGTAAGTGCTGCACAATGGACCACCAAATCAGGTTTTATATTTTTAATTATTTTCAAATCTTCAAAATTAAGAATATCTAATTTATGATTGAAGCAATTTTTAAAGGTTGTTTTACTTCTGCTTGTTGCATGTACTTCATTGTGTTTGGAATATAAAAAAACTAAATTAGATCCTAAGAGCCCGTTAGCTCCAGTTATTAAAATTTTCATTTTCAATTAAAGGCATTAAAATTTTCTTGATTTTTTCTTTAGGCAAGCATGCATCTTTTGAGTTATATTCTTTAAAATCTTTTTTTAATTTTTTTCCTTCCTTAGCCCAGGCCATTTCTTTTAGTTGTTTATGCCATGGCTTAAATTCTTCGATAATCGACATAATCACATACATTTTTTTAAATTCATATGTTCTTGAAGATTCTGATTCGTTGATCATTAATTCATCTATTTTTTCTCCAGGTCTTAAACCTATTACCTTAACGGGAGGGCTCGTTCCAATTTCTTCTTTTAAAAGATCTATTAAATCTGGAAGTCTCATTGCAGGCAGTTTTGGAACAAAAATCTCTCCTCCTTGCCCATAAAATATTGCATTAAAAATAAGCTCCACGGCTTGTTGAGGAGTAATTATAAACCGAGTCATTTTTGTGCTTGTTAAAGGAATTATTTGATTATTTTTTATTTTGTTTTTGAAAAAGGGAATAACCGATCCTGTGCTATCTAAAACATTCCCATATCTTACTACTATGAACTTGGTTATTGAAGATCCTCTACTATAGTTGCTTTCCAAAAATAATCTCTCTCCTAGGAACTTGCATGCACCATAAGTATTTATTGGAGAACATGCTTTATCTGTTGAGACAAATATTACTTTTTTAACCTTATTTTTAAGGCTTGCCCTTGCAATGTTCACACATCCTAGGATATTGGTTTTTATTGCTTCTTCAACATTATATTCTATAAGATCTATTCTTTTTAGGGCTGCAGCATGGATCAATATATCGACGCCTTTTGTTGCGTTTAATACTCTTTCATAATCTCTTACATCTCCAATAAGATGCCTTATTTTGTCAACACGATAATCTTTGCCTAACTTTGATTCCATTTCATGGTGTTTTAATTCATCTCTGCTAAAGACCCTTATACTTTTGGGAGAATATTTTAAAATTTCCTTAACTAAAGATCTGCCAAGAAATCCTGTTCCACCAGTTATTAAAATGGTTTTGTTTTTAAACATCTTTTTTAAATTAATCATAGATTTCATTGAATCTTGTTATTTTTAAGTTTATATGTGGTAAATTACGACATAGGTTCAATTTGCTTAAATTAGATTATAAGTTTTATGTAGAAACAATTTGAGAGATTAATTTTATGATTTTTTCAGTAGAGTTATTCTCAACATATTTTTTAAACATATCATGTTTTTTGAAAACATAATTTTTTGAAGCCAATGTGTCTATGAGTTTACTTTTTAATTCTCCTTTAGAGTAAATTGATTTTACGACACCTAATTTATTTAATATAGATGCGTCTGTTTTTGAAGAGATATTTGGTTGATAGCTCATTACTTCTACACCTCCCAAAAATGCTTGAAAAAGCCCGACAGAAGACATCCCTAAAACGATTCTCGATTTTGAGATTGATTCGGATAGGTTTTTATTTTTGTCCAATATTATAAGATCGGGAAATTTTTTTAATAAAGGCAAAAACCGATTCTTGTTACTTCTTGGATGAATTCTCAATAATAAATAACATTTTTTTTTATTTTTACTGTTTATAAATTTCAGTATTTCCAAAATATCTGATAAAACTTCAACTTCGTCGTATCCCACCTCTAATCCAAATTTTTTGAGGTCAAACATAGGTTGCTCAATGAATAACAATTGGTTTTTTAAAGAGTTATGGTTTTTCTCTGCAAACTCGTCGAAATGGGGATTACCGGTTACTTTTAATTTTTTGCCATCAAAGCCTTCATCAATCATTTCTTGTTTCATAAAATCATCAATAACGCATATAAAATCGGGTAAATAAAAAGTGCCGTCTCCAGTTTTTAAAAATCTTTTTTTGTAATTAGCCCAGTAATCAATTATACTCAAAGATTTTATAGATAATTTCTTGGCGTGTTTGATTATTTTTTTATCGATGGTTAAACCGAGACTAGTTCCTGTAACTATGATGTCTGGTTTGAATGATACAATTTTTTCATGGATTTGAGAATCCCTTAAAAATTCTAAATCCTCACAAGACAAATTATTTTTGATAAATAATTTTTTGCCTAAGCTTTCCATAAAACAAACTATTTTATTATTCTGATTTTTTTTTAGAGCTAATGCAACGGGAAGGATAGCCTCAGAACCTCCTAAGTCTTGACCTGCAAATAAAACATTCATTTTATATGTTTCAATAATTTTTTATTTGAAATTATTTTCTCAATAGCTTTTATAAAAAGATTCACATGGAGTTTACTCAAAGGATATCTGCAGATGTCTGTTAAGATTAGTTCTTTTTCATAAAATTTTTCAGCCACAGGGCAAATTCCTTTAGAATAATTTAGATCCTTATTTAAGGTAAACGGATATCCAGAATTTTTATAAATTTTCTTTTTTTGGAATAAAGATAAAAGATGCAATGGCTTGAGATAACCTGAGTTTAAATTAAATCCTTCTTTTTTCATTGCCTTGACAAATAATTCTCGCGAGATTCCAAATTTTTGCTCATCAAATTTTATAGGGTATAAATAATACACATGAGTGGAATCTGGCAAAACATAAACAGGGGTTAATCCTTCAATGCCTTTTAATTTCTCTGATAAATATTCTGCTAAGAGTATTCTTCTTTCATTTAAAAAATCTAATTTCTTTAGTTGGGCCTTGGCTATTGCTGCATTTACTTCTGTAAGCCGATAATTGCTTCCTAGAATAAATTTTTCATCTATTTTTAAATCGTCAAGTATGACCTCTCCATGATTCCTTTTTAGTTGGGCTCTGAATGCATAATCTTTATTGTTGGTAATCAAAACTCCTCCTTCACCACACTGCATAGTTTTGTGACGGTTAAAGCTAAAAACTCCAACATCTCCAATAGTTCCCAATAATCTATTTTTGTAAATTCCTCCAGGAGCTTGGGCATTATCTTCGATTATTTTCAAATTAAAGTTTTTTGCAATTTCAATTATTTCGTCATACCGTGCAGATCCTCCAAAAATATTTGTCACCATAATTGCTTTTGTTTTTTCTGTTATTCGTTCTCTTATTGAATGGGAATTCAAACAAAAACTATCTTCTTCTATATCTGCAAAAATAGGGATTGCTCCATTCATTAAAATAGAGGTTGCTGAAGCAGACATTGTGTAAGGAGAAACAATTACCTCGTCCCCCGGACATATATCCAAGCAACAAACAGCTGCATCAAGAGCAGTAGTTGCGGAATTAAAAGATATTGCATATTTCACTCCAAACTTTTTTTTAAACTCGCTTTCGAGCTCTAAGACAGTTTTTCCCCCTAGAAATTTATCTCCTGCATTGGCTAAAAAATCTGAAAGGACACCACTTTCCAACACCTCTAAAACTTCTTTTTTTTCTTCAAAGCCAATGTTATTGGTTACAGGCAAACCTTCATGAAGTACGGGGTCTCCCCCTAAGATCGCTGGTTTTTCCATTTTTTAAGATCTCCTTGTTGTTTTGGGATTAAAATTTTTTTTTCATGAAAAGGCAAATCCACCCAAACACTTTTGTTTTGAGCAGAAAAAACAAGTGCGCTAAGGATTTCTACAACGTGCACTGCATTAGTGCAGGATTGAGGCATATAATTATTATCGATAGAAAGAAGAAGGTCCAGTAGTTCTTTTTCAAAATAATCTCTTTTCATATTTTTATCAATTAAATTAAGAGTTTTGTTGCCAATATACTCTACATTCAACAAGGAATCTTTTTGTTTTACGTAGTACCTGTAATCGTATCTACCAAAGGGCTTAACAACAATATCTAATCTAGCATTAGTCCCCACAATGTCAAGCTCTAAAATAGAAAAATTATCATTGTTGCAAGGAGATAAATTTACAAAAATATTCTCATTGAAAATTAACCCACAATTTAAATCATTTAATTCATTTTCATTTTTATTAATTGCAGCGTAAACTGATTTGCATGGACCAAAAAAATAACAGAGTAAATCAATTAAATGTGATCCATTAGTCACAATTCCGCCACTATAATAACCGCTAACACACTGAACTTCTCCAACCAAATTTTTTAAATTTTTTTTAATTGTTTTATAAAATTGATCATACCTTCGGTAATAATTTATCAAAAGTTTAATATTTTTTTTATTGCACGTTGCCAACATTTCTTCCGCTTGTTCCAAAGTCACAGCAATTGGTTTTTCACACCATATTCCTTTCACACATTTAAAATTAACAACTTTTTTAAAAACACCATAATGAGACTCGTCCGGAACGCAAATACTCACCACGTCAGGATTTGTTTTCCCCATAATTTCTATTAAATTGTCTGAGTAAAAAGGAATATTATTTTTTTCTGAAATTTCTCTGGCCTTTTTTAAGTCCAAATCACAAACCCCAACTAAAGAAACATTTTCATTGTTTTTGTACGCAGAAAGATGTGTTGAGACGAATCCAGGACTGAAGTTGTCCAAACCACAACCAATGTTTCCACATCCAATTATAATTGCTTTAGTTTTTGTTTTGTGTTTCATATTCTTCTTTTAAAATGCTCATCCTCAAGATATCATAATATTTATTATTTCTAAATAATTCTTGTCTTAAACTTCCTTCATGATGAAAACCGGCGTTTTCATATGATTTCACAGCCGCCTTATTTTCTTCATTCACTCCCAGCCATATTTTATTAAGATTCAATCTTTCAAACCCATACTGGACCAAAAATTTGCAAACATTAGATCCAATTCCCTTTCCCCACATTCCCTCATCCCCGATAATAATCCTAAATTCTGCATGTCTTGATTGCCAATCAAATCTATAAAGGCCCGTGGATCCAACAATATCTTTAGATTCCCCTGCCCTAATTGCAAAAACAATGTTCCCTTCTTTCAAATCATGATCATACACCTCTGCTAGTTTTTGGTAGTTTGCTGGATAGAGCCCTGTGACCATATAATGGGTGACCTTTTCATTGTTTATCCAATCAGGCATAACTCTGAGGAAATCCCTTCTTCCAAATCCTTCTAAACTAAAAAGTTCCTCATGGTAATAGGGTTTTATCATTCTATTTTTTATTTATAAATTCCTTGAGATCATCATACCTCGTATGGACCTTTCTCATTTCATTTATTTTGTTTAATTCAGGATGTTTCTCTAAAAGATTCAGAATATCTTGCATGTAAAATATTTCATTATTTGGGGCTAGTCTTCTAAATATCTCTCTTATCAGGATTAAATCTTCCTCGTAATCAAGAGTAATTCTAATATTATTCAAAATTTTCTCATTTTTAAAAGTGCCCATCTTAATGCCATCATTATTATAATATATTGCAAAAGTTGCCAAGCATCTTAACCGAGCGTCTTTTACATTTTTCCATGCATCTTCCAATGATTTGTATGTAAATACTTCCACATCAAGGCCGTGGGGGAATGTGGGTTCCGCAAAGTTATTAAAGTAATCATAGTTGCCTTTGTAAAATAAAAATAAAGTTTTATCAACAATTTTTGGATCAACCAAAGGGCAGTCTCCAGTTATCCTCACCAAAATTTCCCCCTCAAATTTTTTAGCTGTTTTATAAATTCTGTCCAACAAGTCATTTTCATCTCCTCGAAAAAAAGATATTTCTTTCTTTGAACAATATTCTGCAATTATATTACTATCTTCTTCTTTAGACGTGGACACAACAACTTCATCCACATACTTTGAATATTTCAACCGGCTATACAATTGTCTTAAACAAGGTTCTCCATTTATTTTGGCCATTACTTTCCCTCTAAGTCTGCCAGAGTTCATTCTGGCTTGGATTATTGCCAGTACTTTTTT
>CAYQQA010000002.1:0-814 GCA_964419805.1 Candidatus Woesearchaeota archaeon | reverse complement strand
TTATTCAAAATTATTTTTTTGATAAAATCAACAGCCCTTTCTGAAGATCTTCTGTCTATAAAAATATAATTATTCAGGGCATTCATTCTTTCATTTAAATCAAAATTATTTTGATTTATAGATTTATCTATAGATTTGACTAACTGGCTCAATGAATAAACATTATCAACAAAGGTTAACTCTTTGTATGCATTAAATTTATCCAAGTCCTTATAAGAAAGGGATATGAGTGGCTTTCCCGTCAACAAAGCCTCAACCCCCATCGTGGATTGATTAACCAAAACAATTTTAGATTTGGCCAATAACTTAAGGTTATTTGTTTTTTCAATCACTTCAAAATTTTTGAAATTTTCTTCTGAGGCGATTTTATAAGGCAATTGGGCCATTTCCCAAAAAGGTCTTGTTTTAATTATAAGTTTGTAATCTGGAAATTTTTTCATTGCTTTGAAAACCATCCTTAATATCTCTTTTTGGCGTTTTTTAGTGAGGTGGGTGTCTGGAACAATATTGTTACCATTGGCAATCTCCATGGCATAAAGAATGGTTTTATCGTTTTGTTTTGAAATTTTAACTTCGTCGTAACGAGGGCACCCTAATATTTTTATTTTCCTTTCTTCAACACCTCCTCCAATAAAATTTTTTTTCTTCCCTTCTCCAAAAATTACTAAATAGTCAGCATCAAGGAACGATGTCGGAAAGTATATTCCTGAAAAACCATGAAGAAAAACTATTGAAGGGATGCTAAATCTTTTTGCAACGTTTATTGCAACCCTAGAAAACCCATTATCATCTTCACTTAACAGAATTAGATTAA
>CAYQQA010000001.1:26232-26449 GCA_964419805.1 Candidatus Woesearchaeota archaeon | reverse complement strand
AGGTCTCCATTCCAAATGTTTGATTAAATCTCTTGGAATTATTTTAGTCATTTTGCTCACCCCACAATTGAGCCAAGCCTATGCTCATAAACACTTGCCTGAGCTTTTTTAGAATTATACAATTCATTAAATTCCTTGAAGGTATCTTCTCCTTTTGCTTTAAGAGCAACAACAACATCAGGTTCATATGCCTTGCTAAAATGTTCAAGAACTGCCA
>CAYQQA010000001.1:6983-26222 GCA_964419805.1 Candidatus Woesearchaeota archaeon | reverse complement strand
TGCCAAGTCAGCCAATACCCTTGACTTAATTGTTGCCTGTGAAGCACTTGAACTTTGAGTATTTAATTGTTCCATTCCCGCCCGAAGAGTGTGAAAATAAGCTTCAATCCCATTCTCTTGACCTGCATTTACAGTAGCCTGCCAAACTCCTTGTCTTAATCCATAACTTTGAGGAATGTCCATCTGCTTATGCATATTTGCATATGCACTTCTTGCATCATTAACAAGTGCCATCAAAGCCCCATAATCTGTTCCTGTAATTGCTTTGCTTTCCAAAACAACACCTATGCTTGCAGCTACATCATTAAGTCCAACATTCGCATCATATGAGCCATTTTTAACTCCTTTAATAAAACCCAAAAGTCTTGACAAATCTCTAATCTTTCCTAAGTCCCTTCTTACAAAATCGTGCTTCAGAGTTCCTTGTGCTTCAAGAATTTTTTTGTAATCATTATGATTAATATCAATTGTGAATTTTGGAGATAATCCTCCTTGTTGCATTAATTCAACATTTCTTTCGAAGGTCTCCTTTGGATTGTATCCTACATAACCTACAGCAGTATCAATAAATTCTTTTGTTTCTCCATCCAATTCTGTTGGAAATTGAGAAGGGTCTGTCACAATAGGATAGATATTTTTCCATTCTTCTTTAATTCCAGATCTCTTTCCAAATTCATCCCAGAATTTTTCATGCAAATCTCCTGCCAACTTTTTTTCCAACTGACTTGAGCCAGCTTCAGCAACTCCATTTGGAAATCTAAATTTAAGGAATCTATTTTCCCCGGCAATATCCAATTCAAGAGCTGCATTATGTTCAGCATCTGCAGGATTCATTGCAGCAATAATTGAAAGTCCTTTGTATTGCCCATCTTTTCCAGGAATAGGGATTCTCAAATAACCCGTATCACCATTAACATGAATCTTTCCATCAACAACTTGAAATACGTCCTGACTGTCTCCTCTGTTGATTTCATCAATAAATAATGCTCCATATTTCTGGCATTTTTCGTGGTCAATTCTTGTTTTTGGAACTCCGTTTTCCAATGTAGTTGTTGTAAATGGTTCAAGAGCAGAGCTTCCAAGAACTCCTCCGCTCAATCTTAAAGTATAATGTCCATCAGGACCAAAAACAGCATTGTATAAGGCATCACTTGTGTAAGTTTTACCGACTCCAGTTACACCTTCATAAAGAATGTGAAAATCATCAAAGAACATTGAAGCTGCATCAATATCCAAAACAGTTACTTCTGTTGAATTTGGAGAAGGCAATCTTCCTTTTCCATTAAGAAATTTAACATCCACATTATCCCCTTCTGTTACTTCCAAATAAGGTGTTGGTGAAACTACTCCTTCAAGAGTGTCGTAAAGTGAGCCAATGAAATGCTTTCTCATTTCTCTTGGGTTTGTTTTTTCTTTAGGCATTTTGTTCTTTCTCCTTTAATGTTTTATTAATGCTAAATTCTACAGCGTGGGATTTGTTTCTAAATCTTTCTAATTTTAAAGACTCGTCTATTAATGCACTTGTCTCGCTTGAGACACTCACGCTCAATCTTTGCTTATTATTTTTTGCCATTTTGTATTAATAATTATGAAAAACTTGACCTTTATAAATCTTTCTATATTGTTGTAACTTTAAAGTAAGTAATTATTACTAATCTCTTGTAATACATAAGGATACGAAATTAATACGTAAATTTATAAAACAACATTTTCACTTATGTTTGTCCTAGCATATTATTTGGAGAGTTATTCTCCCTGAATAATTTGATGAAGAGTAGTATCTTGGGCTACACGCTTATGCATAATGTAACTTTGTTGCTATTAAATACAACAGTGATGGTTGGTAGCTATAAAAGGTGTGTGGGAAGCCCTTTCGCGAATACCAAAGCTGTGGTGGAAGAAAAATTATGGATAAGCTAACTTGCGTGTGCTGTATCACAACAGGGATCACGACCTGAACGCCAGGAACAGTAATCTCGCTAATTCGAATTCGGACGGTCGAATAACTCAAGCTGCTAGGACAATCATATTCAAAATGAATAACAAAAATGAAGACATACAAGAATCTTTATCCAAAATTATGTTCGTACAAAAATTTGGAACTTGCATTTAGGAAAGCGAGCAAAGGAAAAAGCAAAAAACCTTATGTAATTGAGTTCAAAAAAGAATTGAATAAAAATTTGCTTGAACTTAAAAGAGAATTGGAAACAGAAACATATAAACCATCCAGATTAACCAAATTTACAATTAAAGATCCAAAAACAAGATTGATTAGAAAATCAATCTTCAAGGATAGAATTGTTCATCACGCTATTGTTAACATTCTTGAACCTATTTACGAACCAAGATTCATCTCTGATAATTATGCAAATCGATTGAATAAAGGAACTGTTCCAGCTCTGCAAAGGTTTGACAAATTCAAAAGAAAAGTAAGCAAAAATGGAAAACTCGTTCCTTATGCATTAACAAACAACATGATTAAAGGATATGTTTTCAAAGCAGACATCAGAAAATTTTTTGATTCAATAGATCAATCAAAAATGATTGAAATCTTAAAAAGAAAAATAAAAGATCATAAAGTCATTTGGCTTGTAATTAAAATACTAAAAAATTTTGATGATAAGAAAAAAGGGATGCCCTTAGGCAATATGACTTCTCAATTCTTTGCAAATGTGTATCTTAATGATTTGGATCAATTTGTGAAAAAAAGATTGGGAATAAAATATTATCTTAGATATGTGGATGATTTCTTAATATTGCACAGAAGCAAAGAAACTCTTGAAGATTGCAAGGAAAAAGTTGAGAGGTATCTTAAAAATTTGAGATTGGATTTGCATCCAGATAAATCAAAGATTTATCCCTTGTATCATGGAGTTGATTTTTTGGGGTTTAAAATTTTTTATTTTTACAAAAGAGCAAGAAAAAGGAATGTTAAATACTTCAAAAACAAACTTGAGATTCTTAAAAGAGCCTACAAGGATGGAGACATCCCAAAGGATAAATTTATTGCAAGTGTTGAGGGGTGGTTCGCTTACATTATCTGGGGAGACACATATAGATTGAGAAAAAAATTGGTCCAAAATATCGAAGATTTTCTAAATAATACAATTCCTCGCAGGAAGATTATCTTTAAGGAAGAGAAACAGCAGACATTGTTCTAAACGCATTTTCTCTTTGTTGCAGAATTTACCTTGTTTTATTCCGTATCCTTGTCGTATTCCACGTTTTATAAGAAAATTCTTCTTCCAAAAGATATGGAAAGGATACAAGAATTATACGGTTTTGTTTTTTCAAGCAAGAGGCGCGAGAAGATTCTGAAAGTCTTAAAAACCAAACCTTTAAGGCCATTTGAAATAGCAAGAAAAACAAAATACAAAGCTCCGAATGTTTCCAGAACAATCTTTCAGTTGGAGAAACATAAATTGGTTGAATGCATAACTCCTGATAAAGCTTCCTGGAGATTGTATTCAATTACTGAACTCGGAAAGCAAGTTTTGAAGTTTAGATAATTGTGAATCATTTTCTTTTTGAAAAAGTATTTATAATTCTCGGTCATTTAAAAAACATGGAAATTAATGACCTTTGCGAACAAGAAAGAGTAAACAAAATATTCATATCCCTTAGAGAGAAGTATCCTGAAATAAAAGAAAAAATTGAGCAGATTGAATTCCTGTTTAAAAATAGTTGTTATAATAAAAACCAAATGATACTGGAATTAAGAAGATTAAATCAAGGGTTCGAATTTCCAAATAAACAATTCAGCTTTGAGATAAAAATTCCCTTAACAATTTGGTCTGACATAATTGGGTTCGAATTCCAATCTTGTTTATACAATATTATCCTGACAATAAATTATATGATTATTTTTAATTTAAATCAAATAGAAAATTTAAACCTGAAAGATTACCCTTCCATTGGGAAATACCAAAGGGAGAATTATTCTTCTCATAGATTATATTCTTTTTTCTTATCTTTTTTGAATCCTGAACTGAAATTCCAGTTTATACTTTGATTTGGTTGTCTTGTTCTTTTTTCATATTCTTGTTCTTGTGAAATATTTTCTTGCATTACAATGCCACAATCATTGCAGATGAGCTCTCCCTTGTGTTCATCATAATACAAATTCATGCTTCCACATTCATCACATTTCCTTTCCATTCTTAATACTGTTAAATATATTATTCTTAATAAAAATTGTTGTTTATGGGAATAACGATCAAAATAAACAACTTTAAAAAACCTTGAAACTCATTAAATAATATTGGTCCTGTAGTCCAACGGCTAAGACGGCTCGTTTACAAGTTAATCTTGGAGTAAAATCTAAGACTTGCTAAGAACCGAGCAAACCGAGGTTCGATTCCTCGCAGGACCATATTTTAAATTACTCGTCGGGAAAAGGAGCCTTTTTGCTATAGGCGTTTACACCGAGTAGACCGAGGTTCGATTCCTCGATGGACCATGATTTTGGAAGTAAATAATCTACCCCTTGAATCCATGTAAGGGATTTTAAAAGAAAATAAGGAAATAAACAAATACCTGATTGTTTGAGATATTTTATAAATTGTGCTTAATTAACCAGTATATGAAAAAGGGATTAATAATTGGAATTATAATTGCTTTTATTGTAATATTAGTTATTGTATTGTTCTTTATTTTAAAACAAGATAAGGATTATGATTTTAAGCCTTCAATAGAACAAGGAGTATATGGGACCGCTCTTAAATGTGAAGGAAGTGCTATGCCTCCTTCAAAAGGAAAGATAAGCACAGTTCAAATTACTTTTAAAATTGAGAATAGTGAAACTCAAGAAACTTTTGAGGTTACAACCCAAGATAATGGAAGATATGAATACTCTCTTGAAGAAGGTTCTTATAAAATAATTTATACAAATTTTCTTGATGTAGAAGATACTTACGATCTTGTGGAGATTAACACAGGCTCTTTAATTAAGAAAAATATTATGACAAGAATGTGTCCAGTTTAATTAATTCTTTTCAATCATAAAAAACCAGATGATTATTTACAACAAGTATAAAAATGTCTCACTTCTAAAGTACATAAAGTATCATATTATTTTACAATAAAAATAAACCACTCAACCATAAACTTTTTCCCTAGTATCTACATCAAACACAATCCAAGTATTATCCCGTAACTCTAACAAAACTCTATAGCCTCCTACTCTTAATCTAAAACAACTTTTATATCCTTGTAATTTTTTTATATCAACTCTTTTTTCGCTTTGTAAATCCTTTAATTTTTTATTAATTAGATTTCTTATACTAAAAGGTAATTTAAAATATTTCTTCTTTGCTTTTTTTGAGAATTCAATCTTTTTCATTCTCTTTTAAAATTTCTTCAAAAGAAACTGTTTCTCCTTTTTTAAACTCGTCTAAAGCTTCTCTTCTTAGACTTTCACTTTCTTTAGACAAAGGAAGAAAAGGTTCTATAAAGTGCCAAATAACATCATCGTATGAATCTAACAAAAGCTGTTCTTTAAGCTTTGTCATTGCCATATGAGTTTCGTCTTTTATTCTAAGTTGCATACTAATTGAATACATTTAGTATTTATATATCTTTTGGTTTGTAAATAAAAACCTCTCAATCCTAAAGTACATAAAGTATCATATTATTTACACCAAGTAGACCGAGGTTCGACTCCTCGATGGACCATTTACAAGGCAAAGAAATGTGTTTAGTCAATTATAATAATTATTAAAAAGACTTGATTCAAAGTTATAGTATGGTGGTAAGTGTAGAAAGAAGAGTTGTTTAAGGAGAATTTGAGGTTCATAAAACAACGGGCGAACCTCATAAAGCAAATTTCTTAGGATATGTTAAGTTTACTGGAGATATTAAAACGGATGGGGAATCAACCACCTATGAGGATGGAACAATTGAAGGAGAGTTGGTTGATGAATATGGAATATCAGAAATAAAGGGAACACTAAAAGGCAGAAAATTAACTTTTAATAAAAAATATGTAGATAGCCAAGATAATATAATTTTTAACCTTACAAGAGGAGGTTATTCATATGAAGCCAGTACTTTTATTGGGGCTTATGAAGGGAAAAATAGAGGAGAAGATTCTGTAAAATGTTTGTTGAGTAATGAGTGTTTGGAGAGTGGCTTTGCCTTTTCCTTAATTGAAAGTTCTATGGATCTGGCTAAGAGACTTATGAGAATATCTCAATAATTCAAAAGCCAAATAAATGACTCATTTCCAACTGCATTTCGTAAAACATTGTTCAGAAAGAATTTTATAGCCATATTGTTTTTGTTGTAAATGAAAATTATTTTATCATATCATGCTAAAAAGAGATTAATTGAAAGAGGCATAAAAATGCGAGATGTTGAAGAAACGATCGAAATGCCCAATTATACAATATCAAAAGGAAATAAAAAAGAAGCATATAAGCGAATTAAAGATAAAACATTTAAAAGTTGTTTATTCAAAAGAAGTTAAATATATAAAGGTTATAACATTGATATGGAAATGAAACTGGAGTATGACAAAGACGCGGATGCGGCGTACATTTATTTTAAAGATATAGGGGAAGGCGAGGTAGCCCAGATTATTTCGCTAAACGAGTCAGTAAATGTTGATTTAGATTCAGAAGGAAAGACGTTAGGGATAGAAATTATTGACGCAAGTAAAAATTTGCCTTCTGGTACAATAAAATCAGCAGTTGTTGTCGGTTAAAGCGATGGGTATTTTTTGCACGCGTGAAAGCGGATGTTCTATTCTTTGTGGGACCATTTTTTTAGAAACAGAAAATCTTAAAAACATCAACCATTTAATATAATTAATTAACTCCCCTGTATGGTCTTCGGACAATGCCGGGCTTACCTTAAAATGTAGAAGAGGGAAGCAATTCTATTTATTGATGGTAGCAATTTCTATCACAATTCTAAATCTCTTATAGGGGAGACCGAAAGAGTCGACTTTAATTTATTAGCAAAACTAATTTGTGACAAATTTAATTTGAAATTAAAACAGATAAGATATTACAATGCCGTCCCAGACATTAAAGATAACCAAAACTTATACTATAATCATCTTAGATTTTTGGATAAGTTAAAGAAAGATAATATTGTCGTGAGAACAAGAAAATTAAAATATATAAAAAGTTTAAAAGTGAAAATAGAAAAGGGAGTTGATGTGTTAATTGCCTCAGATATGATAAGAAAAACTTTAGTTGAAGATGAATGTAAAGTCTGCATTTTGATTTCTGGAGATTCTGATTTTATTCCGGTTATGGAAATCCTCAAAAAATCAGGCAACGAAGTAATCGCTTGCTCCCCAAAACAAGGTTTTTCAAACGAGCTTAGACAGGGTAGATTTAGATACTTTATTTTGAAGAAAGAAAATTTGGATGAATGCTTGAAGTGAAAAAAGTTTTTTGTTGATCTTACTCTTCGGATGTCCGATTCCTCGTGGGATCATGAATCTTTATCTGAGTGTTTATGAGAAAATTATTTTGTTGTTAACTTTTTTTCTTGTAGTATAAAAATATGGCAAGATAGGCTAAAGTTGTTTCAATCGCTACTGTGTACTTGAATATCAATGGGGGCTGGACAATCAAGAACGCGTAAATAAGCGCAAAAATATTTACCCCTAAATAAATGATAAATAAAAGCAAACTTACGTCACCAATATTTTTTTCCCTAATAGTTTTGATCATTTGTGGAACTATCATAATTGAAAACAAAAAGGTCGCAACCCAACCTAAAATTTGAGCTAATTCTGCCATCTTGTTTGGCAATATCAAGAGTATTTAATTATTTGTGTCGGTTGGGCTCACAGTGTTGGTTCATCACCTTTCCCAAACAAATTCTGATTGAATTTTATTTCTAAAATCCAATCTTCAAATTTTAAAATATAAAAACAAGAAGAATTTTAAATAAAAAAATAAAATTAAGCACCGACCTTTACTGTCACAGAACCTGAGGCACTAAGATCAATTGTTCCGCCTACTGGCCTGTACAAAAGAGTTATGTCTCCTGTGAATTTTTCATCTGCAACAAGTTCTCCTCCTGCACAAGTAAAGATCAACGATTGTGGGTCCTGATCCGCCAATGTAGTACCTGTGATAGCAAATCCTCCAAGAGTTACTGAACTTGCAGTACACCCTGTTAAATTGGCTCCTTGCATTATATAGTTTTGGCCTCCACCGTTTCTTATAACTAGTGTCAAAGTATTCCCGCCCTCACTCGCAGTAACTTGGTTTTTGTCACAGCCAAAAGGCGCTGTTAGACTGCACGAAGTTGGAATGTAATTGCTCGAAGAGAAAACTCCGAACGATGCTAAAACACCTATAACAATAACTGCAGCCAAAATAGCCCAGCCGTATGTCATAAGAAATTCCATAGCAGCCTGTCCACGTTTTGTTCTCACCTTAACCTCCTTTTTATTTAGTTAATATGATATGAATAATTCGACGTAGTTTTTAAATATTTCCCTTTTTGTTTTTTGACCATTTAAATTTTAAAACTCGAAATGTTTTGAATGTAAATGTTTAAAAAATATTTTTCTTTATTTTGTTGATGAAATATATTTTCATCTTAGGCAGAAACCCGGAACTTTCGAAAGCTGAGATTTTTTCTTATTTAAAAAAAGAAGAAATAAAATTTGAAGTAATCGAAAATGTGGATGATTATTTGATTTTGGAATTTAAAAAAGTTTTTTCGATGATAGAATTTATCGGCGGGACAATCGCAATTGGGGAAGTTATTTGTAAATTGAATTTAGATAATTACAAACAAACCCTTGATTCATTTGAAATTTATGAAGGTTATAAAAACAAATTAATTTATTGTTTGTGGAAATTTGATCAAAGTTTGGGTGATAAAGTTTCTGGTTATTTAAAAAAAAGATTTAAAGAAGAAAAATTAAAAGCCTCTGAAAAACCATTGACAGGAATTCTTGAAAAGCAAAATTCTGAAAAATTAAAAATTTCCTCGGGTTTGATTGATGCCGAATTTTTTGTTGGAGGAAATTTTTTTGGGAAAATTGTTGAGAAAAATGATTATAAAAAAATTGAGTTGAGGGACATGAAAAAACCAGAGAGAAGAGAGTCTTTAGCAATTTCTCCCCGCCTCGCGAAGATTATGATAAATCTTTCAGAAGTAAAAAAGGGTGAAACGTTGCTCGATCCTTTTTGCGGGATTGGTGTTATTTTAAGTGAGACGCTTATTCAAGGAGTTAATGTTATTGGGGTTGACAAAAATAAAAAAGCAATTGTAGGAGCTGAGAAAAATCTTTCATGGATTGGTAAGGAAAAAAATTTTAAGTTGGTTTGTGCAGATTCGAAAAAAGTGAAAATTTCTTCGGCGGATGTTTTAGTGACAGAGCCTTGGTTGGGAGAAATAAAAAAGATTGCTTTTTCGGAGAGTGATGCAAAAGTTTTTTTGAATAATTATGAAAAGCTCATGGTGAAAGTTTTGGTTAATATGAAAAATTCTGTTAAAGGTAAATTTGTTTTTACGGCTCCTTATGTAAAATTGAAAAATAAAAAACGGAAATCTTGTGACGTTGAAAAAATAATTGAAAATTCAAAATTAAAATTGATTGGCAGATTTCAGGAGTTTAGACAAAATCAGGTTGTTGGAAGGGAAATTGTTGTTGCTGGAAAATAAAATGGTGTCAAAAATTTTTGGGAAAAATCAAGGCTATGCTTTGTCAAGAAATGGGTCTCTTACGAAAATTTTAGTCCGCGGTTTTTTAGGAAGTGGTGATAATAAAAAGGTGCTTTTGCAAATTATTGAAGATAAATCAACTAAATACGCTAGATTGAATTTAGATGGGGAATATGTGGCGGTTGATAAAAATAATGAAATCAGCATATCTGTTTGCGATAATCGTGATAGGCCTTTGAGCATAGAATTAGAATACGATATTAAAGAAATAAAGTAATTTTTTTATGGTAAAGTTAATTTAAGAAATATTTTGTTTCTGCAATTTTTTCCTTGTCAATATTTTCAGAAATTCCGCCTCGCAAAAACTTTATAAACCACTTTTATTCTTAATTAACATGAAAGGAAAAGTAATTCAGTTTAGACGAGGAAGGCACACAATTCACGAAAGGCATTTTCTTGTAGAAGTTGAAAATGTAAAAACTCGGGCGGATGCGAAGAAACTGTCTGGAAAAAGTGTTTCGTGGAAAAGTCCTGCTGGAAAAGAAATTAAAGGAAAAATTTCCGACGCGCACGGAAATAAAGGGCTTGTGCGGGCTGTCTTTGAAAAAGGTTTGCCGGGTCAGGCAGTTGCGACAAGTGTGGTGATAAATTAAATGGCATCATTAAGAAAAGCAAACGCATACTCTAAGAGAAAAGTTGTTCCTTATACAAGGGTTAGTAAAAAAAGGCAGAAGTCGTATATAAAAACTGTGCCTCAGCAAAAAATTGTGAAGTTCAATATGGGGAATGAAAAGCTTTTGAAAAATGGTAAATTAAAAATTTTGATGAAAGTTGTTTCGGATGAAAAAGTTCAGCTAAGGCACAACGCGCTTGAGGCGTGCAGACAATTCATAAATAAAAAACTTGATAAAAATTTTTCAGGCCAGTATTTTTTTAAGGTTGTTCCGTTCCCGCACCACATTCAGAGGGAAAATAAAATGCTTACTGGAGCGGGTGCTGATAGAATGCAGACTGGAATGCAGTTGTCGTTTGGCAAAAGCGTTGGTAAAGCGGCTTTATTAAAACCGGGTTCAGAAATTTTTATAATCGCGGTTGAAGGGGAAAAGGCGTCAATTTTTGCAAGAAAAATTATTAAACAAGTGAAACCGAAACTTCCTTGTAAAATTAAGATTGTGAAAGAGGTTTTGAAATAATCTTTGATTCACTAAAAATTTTGTTTTGCTGACTCCGAATTCTTTTTCATTTTAAAAATTAAAGATAATTTCTTCATCGTTTATCCCAGTAATATAATTGCAACAAGTTCAGGGGTTTAGTTCTCAATTCCAAGTTTTCCACCACCCTTTCTCAGTAACTTTTAAAAACTCAAATAACTTACTATTTGAAACGAGGTGTGAATGGCAAAAAAAAAGTCTTCTAAATCTAAGAAGAAATCGCGTAAATCAATTAAGAAAACTGTGAAAAAACAGGAGTCTCCTTTGGACGCGAAGAAAAAGGAAATGAAAAATATTCCGACTTTGAAGCTCAAGACAGAGCATGAAATTGCCATGGATTTTGCGGTTAAAGTTTATAAGAGATTTGATAAAACTGTGAAGTCGATAATTCTTTTTGGGTCGGTTGCGAAACAGGAGTCAGTTGAAGGTTCTGACATTGATATTGTAATTGTTATTGATGACGCTTCGGTTAAGTGGGACCAAGAGCTTGTTGTGTGGTATAGGGAAGAACTTGATAAAATTCTTAGGGTGAATCCTTATAGGCAAAGTCTTCATATTAATACAATAAAACTCACGACTTGGTGGGACGATTTGATGCGGGGTGATCCGACAGTTATAAATGTGCTGAGGTACGGCGAACCGCTTTTGGATTTCGGTGGTTTTTTTGAACCGTTAAAATATCTTCTTCTCGAGGGAAAAATCCGGCCTTCACCGGAATCGATTTATGTAAATCTTCAGAGAGCGCCTTTTCACTTGCAGAGAAGTATTGTTGCAGAACTCAATGCGATAGAAGGGCTTTTTTGGGCAATGGTTGATTCGTCGCATGCGGCGTTGATCGCGATGAACGTTCTTCCTCCTTCGCCGGAACATCTTGCGGTTGACTTGAGGGAAAATTTTGTAGCAAACGGTAAATTAAAATCAAAATATGTTGATTGGTTTAGAGATCTTTTAATTCTTCATAAAAAAATCAGCCACGGCGACATAAAAAATTTAAAAGGTGTTGAAATCGACATGTGGCAAGACAGAACGAAAGAGTTCATAAGCGTCATGACAAAACTTGTTAGAGATATTGTTGGTGATTAGGTGCTTAAGCCCAATAAAAAAAATTATTTTTTAGGGTTAAAGCCTGTCTGCTAGATTTTTCATTTCTCTAACTCTTGTGGCATTAACAGAATCAGGTCTTAGACTTTCCATTAAATATCTTTCAGACATTTCTTCAACAGCTATGAACTTTTGATATCCTTCAAGTATCTGTCTGGCTCCATCTTTTTGATCATCTGTGAAGTAATTTTCAGGATCAGATAATTTATATTGTGCATCTTTAATTTGTTCTTCAATCTGTCCAAAGGTTAGTCCTTGGTGTCTTGTAAATTCTCTTACTAATTTGTCCCTATCTGCGTCTTCAAGATTGTTGAACACTTCTGCATTTTGGTAATAATTTAGAAGTTCTGTATTGACGACTTGATCTGATTTTTTTTTATTGTAAAGATTGTGGTATGTTTCTATAGCCGTCTTAATTCCTTGTTCAGAAGCCTGTGACCCTCTAATAAATCCTAGTGCATCTTCTCCAAGGTCAAGTCCTTCAGGGCCGGCTAAAGAGTCTAGTGCTCCAGGAATATACCTTGCACCTTCTTCACTTTGGGCCAATTGTGCTGCCAAAGTCGCATATTTAAGTTGATCAAATCTTGCCATTTTTCTTAAATTTTATAACACTCCGAACTTTATAAACCTTTCGGTTATGTAGTAATCGGAAAGTGGTGACTAACTTGATTTTGAATTAATCTTTTTATGTTTTTGATATAAAATTTTAGTTGGTTAAAATCACTGAACTTTTTTAAAAATCAACACCAGCGATGCTAAAAACAAAACTATTCCTAAAAAACCGCCCGCTGTTTCGGTTTGGCCGATAACGTTTCCAGTCAAAGACGCTTGCGAAATAAGAAAAATTCCGATACCTAAAACACCTAAAATAGACGCTGCTAATTTATAATCCATAACATTTTTTTCGAGAGAGCCGACAACTTTGTCGTGTGCGTGTTTTGCGTTTTCTTTCATATTGCTTTTCAAGTAATCCCATTTTTTCTTGTCAATTAGTCCTTCACTTTTTAAAATATCGAGTGCAGCGTCGGCAAAACCCATGTTTGTAATTTCCTGAACATAACCCGCAACCTCCGGCATTGTTTGCGCGTACTCTGGATTAGACTGCAACATAGAATAAAGATGGCCAAAAGCATTAATGGTTCTATCTAATTCAGTCAACTGATTATACTGCTTTCTTGCACGAAAACTCCAAAGCTTTTCTGCTTTTTGTTTCAATGAATTTCTGAGAACTGTTTCTCTTCCTTCTTCGTCAAGAATCCTGCCATCACTTGAAGAAACATAATCCACAATGCCGTTGTGAACATATTCATCTGTTTCTCTTTCAGACAAATTTTTTTGTTGAGCTTCGCTGTACAATTCTTGAACTTGTTTTCTCAAGGGTTTTTGGTCAATATGTTTTTGAAAATAAGTTCCGAATCTTCCTGCTCGTGGATTTCTCTTTAAGAATTTTTGAAGTCCTTCTCTCATCGCGTTATCAATAATATCATCGGGTTTTGCCATTTTATTCCATTTGGTTTCCGCTCATTCTGCTACCTTGACCTCCTGGCGTTTGTCCGCCGAGTTCTGCTGGAAGTTGTGAAAATCCTGCGCCATACATTTGAAAATTTTTTTGTGGAAGCATTTGTCCGTAGCCGCCAAAATAGTTTTGTTGCAGTCCGGCAGCCTGACTCCAGTAAGGGCTTACTTTTGTAGAATATATTGGCGAGCCCATTCCTTCGAGAGTTGCATAAACTGGTGAACTTCTAAAAGTAGCCCACCAATCACCGCCCTCGATGATTTGCTTCATTTTATCAATGTCGACGCCTTTTTTTTTCAAATGCTCGTAAATTTCTTTCGTCGGAACGTTGCCCATGCCTATCGGAAGCTCAGTGTGTTCAAGCCCAAAATTATCAGAAAGATGCAAGTGTTTCAAAAAAGGAGCCATTTTTTCAGACTCTTTGATGATGTCTTTTTCTTTGAATCCTTGTCTTCGAAGCATGTTCATGTGGCCAACATCTAGAGTCGCGCCGATAAGTTTTTCAGCTTCTTGCATAGCCTTTTTTTCAGAAAGTCCTAAACCGCCTTCTTCCTTTGGTTTTTTTGCCAGTTTCACAAATTGCTCCTGAGATGCTTCAACAAGATTTTTAACGTCTTCACCAGTGCTTAAAGCGAAACCGACAGGAGGATTTTCAATTGCTGTAATTGGTGTGGTTTTTCCGAACTTTTTGTAAGCTTCGAACGCAGCATTCCCGTAGGTTTTTGCAGACTGCTTCACGGCGAATTCTTCTATGGGGACAAAAGTTTTTGGAGGAATTTTTCCAAGAACGT
Organism: Candidatus Woesearchaeota archaeon; assembly: GCA_964419805.1. Lineage (GTDB taxonomy): Archaea > Nanobdellota > Nanobdellia > Pacearchaeales > GW2011-AR1 > CAYQQA01. The sequence continues at coordinate 11,964 of CAYQQA010000001.1, read as the reverse complement.
GTGTAAACCGTGCTAAAGTTTGTGCCTGTATTAAAGGATTTAAATACTTAGGATCAACAGCTTCCTTTCCAGTTTCATCTTTAACAATTCCGGCGCCCTTGGAATATTCTTTAGCTAACTCATTGAGAACTTCAATTTTTTCTTGATCTCTGTCGTCCTTAGCAAATTTATAAGCTCTTTCAAATAATGAATTCGCGGCTTTATTAGCTTGTTTTGTGAATTCGTAGGCTGTTTGAATTTTATTGAACATTTTTTCCTCTTCTTGGGAAATCTCCTCAGGCTTTATTTTTTTTGTGAGAACATCAGTATAACGGGCAAGAAAAATCGGATGAACATCTTTTAAAATTCTCTCAGCATTTTCTCTGTTGATGTCAACCTGGAACAAAGAATTTTCCCAATCACTCTTGTTATGTGAATCCAACTTTCTTTCAGCTAGCCATAAGTCTTCTTCAACACCTTCTGGGCCGGGTGTAAATCTTTCTTCTTCTTCTACGGGAACCATCTGCCCGGTTTCTCTGTTGACCGCAACGATTTTCCTGAATTTTCTTTCATCAAGGTTTTTAAATTCTGATCCTGGAATTCCTTCGGCTGAGTGAAAGTTAACCAGAACATTTCCTTCTGGATCTACATCGTGGCTTCTTTCCAAAGATTCAATGATTTTTCTTTCTGAAAGCTCTCTGTTTGTTTCGCTGAATCCTCCGGATCTTTGATTAATTCCTGCTGTGTCAATAACAGGACCATGGACTGAAACTTCAGCTCCTGCAAGTTTTGCAGCCCTTCGGACTTCTCCCCATTGTTGTTTTGGAACCTTATCAATCGTGCCATCTATGACCATTTCGACTTCAATATGCTTGACTCCTGCGGAAAGTTTTGAAAAAACTTCTTGAAGAATATTAGCGTTTCTTGGGTCTGTTGTAATTCCTAAATTTCCAGTAGAAGTATAATTACTCATGCCAGCCTGCTTAAAATAAGATGTTCCTTGTTGATAATTATTTGAAAGTGTATAGCCTCTTTTTTCCATTGTTTAACAAACGCAAACTTATTTATATAGTTTTTGAGTCAAGGCAATTTAAACTCATATTTTCTTTCTTCTTTTTTAAAAGGGTCTTTTTCCCGAGAGTCTTCAAACCTTTCCATTTTGCCGGTTACTTCATAAGTTTTTTCCTGTTCAGGATGAGAAAATATTTGTTCGACAAATCTTTCTTGGTTTAAACTACTTTGATTGGGATTAGCTCTCTCAAGCTTTGCAGTTTGCGTCGAGTCTGAAAAATATTTTTTTTCTTCCTCACTATTTTGAATTCCTGCTGTGTATTTGAAGTCCTCTTTTTTTGTGTTTGTTGCCTGTCCTGAAGGGGATTTGGCAATTTCATTTTCAAGTGAGACAACAACTTGGCCCTCATCGGGAATTTCTGTAAAGTTCATATTTTTTCCAGAGTTAAGCCAGGATAAAAATGCCCGAAAGTGTTCGGAACTCATCGAACCGCTGTCTTTCAAAATTCTTTCAAAAATTTTATTTTTTTCAGCTTTACCGGTTTTTTTGTCAGCTTCTTCCAAGATTTTTTTTAAAGTTTCTTTGTTCAACTTGACTTTTTCATCTTTTGTGTTCATAAAATAATTAAGAATCAGAAGTATAAAAATCTTTTTTTAAGCCAAGAAACTTTTACTTCGCTCAGAAATAATATATCAACTAATTTAGTAAAAACCAGTTTTTTTCATTTCTAATTAATAATTCCATCACCCTTGTTTAAGGAATATAATCACAATAAGTTCAGGTTTTTTTCTAATTAATAGTTTCTTCAAATCACGAGCAGAGTGGGCCAACTTTAAATTTTCAATCGAAAACTCTAAATTTAAAAAGTTTGAAACTCTGTATTTTTATGAAAAAAACGGGGAGACGAAAGGGCAAAAAGGCTCAGGCTGAAAGTTTGTCAAGCTCGTGGAGTTTTAAAAAAATTTTTATAAAAATGATAGGTCTTTTCTTTTTTCTCGTCGGTGCTTTTATAATTCTGGTAAATTTTTTTAACATAAATGGGTTTGCAACTTCTGAAAGTGCGCGGGATGAAATTTCAATTATTGGAGTGGTTCTTGAAATTGTTGGAATAACATTGATGCTGATTAGAACTCAGTTGTTTGTGAAAATGTTTGGTGTGAGATGAAAATAAAAAAACAGGAAGTTGGGAAGATTGTAAAACGCTACAATTTGGGAAGGTTAAAAAATTTTCTTTAATTCAATATTTGGTTAAGGAATTTCTAGAGATTTAGTTTTCTTCTTCTACTTCTATAAATCTACTCGTAACTTTAACCTTTTTTTCTATTGTCTCAACATTTGTTTGATAACGTTTTCCTTCAAACGTAGAATTATATAGCTCTGTAGGAAATTTAATAATTATTCCTTCATTATCCCACCCTACTATGTCTTCTACAAAAATTGTGACAAATTTCCTTTCGGGATTATCTCTATCAAGCGTGCTTCCTACAATTGAATAGCAATCAAAATCTAATTCATTATTCTCTTCTTTAATATTTGGAAATTTAGAAACAAGCTCTCTTGTTTCATCACATTGATATTCTAATTCTTCAGATCCAAAATCGCGATCAAGCTCCTCTGTTATTTTTCTATCTGTTCCCCATAATTTGGCTAATTGAAGAATAGACATTTTGATTTCAATTTCTTTATCTTTGTAATATCCTTTAATAAAGACCGTGTTTTCGTCTTCACTTAATTTTATTGTTTTAAATTCTATTTTCATCATCTTTAAATTATGTAAATCTTTATATATTTTTCAATTTGAGTTGGAATCTGAGATTTGGCTAATTTGAATCCTGACTTTTTAAATTAATCAAACTCTCCAAGGAAAACTAGGCATTCCATGGGCTTTTTTGTAAGTTTCGAAGATTTTTGCCATAATTTCTTTGGCTCCTGCGACCGCAAATTTTCTGATATAGTTTTTTTCAACCCAATTGTCTTTGTTAATAATAATTTCTTTCTCTTTTTCTTTCTTGGGTTTTGATTCTTTTGGTTTTTCATCATAAAATCCGAGCAAAGCCGCGAATGGATTTGATTTATCTTTTGGTTTTTTTGCTTCTGCTTCATAAGTGTCTTTATCTTCAAGGAAAAAATCAATTTCTTCCTGGACCTGTTTCAGACTTCCTTCTGTTGTGCCTTCAATAAGGTTTAACGCGTCTGTTAAATCAGAATCGTCCATTTGTTTATCGAACTTTGCAAGCTCGTCCTTGCTCATTGCGTATGCTCTGAAAGTGATTTCAGCTTTCCCGCCGAAGGAAAAGTGTGATTGTTGTGCAACCCTCTGCGGGATTCCGCGAAAATTAAAATCAATTAAAACCACGCTGTAGTAATCTTTTTTAAGTGTTTTCAGAAATGACTCTTTTGCAAACTCTGGCGGTAAATCCCCTCCAAGTGCAGATTCTTTAACTTTTATTTTTGATTTTCCTAAAAGAGTTAATTCTAGAACGAGTGTGTTAAAAATATTCACAAGGTTTGGATTTCTTTCGGGGTTTTGTGATTCTAGTCTTGACGCAGCGATGAGATAGGGTCTGACCCAACGTGTGTAAAGTTTCAATGAATTAACCTGGCTCCTTAAATAATTTTTTTCAAGTTCGTATCTTTTACTCAGTTCTTTTTCAGAATGTTCAAGCCAAATATTGAATTCTGAAACTCTCGACGCGACAATTCTTTTTACTCTGTCGTTTAAATCAATTTTTTGAGCATCTTTTTCATCGTGTGCAACTAAGAATGCGTCGAGTAAAGTTTGGTAGCCGGCTTGCCCGAAGGTCATTGCTTTAATGCTCGAATTTCCTTTGCCGATATCAACTTTGTCAAGCCAAATTTGTTTTAACGAAAGTCGTGCAGCCATAGACACTTCGGTATCGCTTGATTTCAAATCTTCATAAGCTTTAAGTCTGATTCTGAATTCTTTTAAATCATAAATTAAATTTAAAACGCTTCTTAAAACAGTGTTGACATCACCCAAAATTTTTGATCCTTGTTGTTGCATTATCGACGCTCTTTGTCCGATTTCTGCAAAATGTCCTGAGCCCGGCGATGAAATAAAATTGTCGACGATTTTTTCAGCACCCAAATCTAAATCATTCATCAAATCCAAAATAAAAAAATAAATTGGCTCGAGAGTTTCCGTTCCAGAATCGTAAGTCAGTTTGTGCGAGTTTTCAGGGCCTTTCCCGAGAATTTCTTCAATTATTTCGTGAATTGGTTTTATTGTAGACATAGTCACCTCTATTTTAATAAAGAAAACAAGTTAAAAAAGCTTTTCATTATTCTTCATCTTCATAAAGCTCGTCAACAAACTCGTCGATATCTTGATATTCTTCCTCTACTGCACCATCTTTTTTGTTTTTTGATGCCATGTATTCTCAAAAATATAGGGTATTTAAATATTTATATTGTGGGAAGTTAAATTTATTAAACCATATTTGTTAAATAGTATATGAAAAATTTGGACAAAAAAATAAGGGCGTATGCGTTAAAAAATGCGCTTGCTCATGAGGGCAAGGCAAAACAAGGAGCTGTGATTTCAGCGCTTTTTAATGAAGGCTTAAAAAAACAAAATCTTAAAAAATTTATTGGTAAAATTAATGATGTAATTTCGGAAGTTAATTCAATGAATTTTGATGAGCAAAAGAATTCTTTTGAATTGCTTGAAAAAGAAGTCAGCAAAAGGAAAACAAGAGAAGGTCTTCCGAAATTGCCGAAAGCTAAAAAAGGAAACGTCGTCATGAGGTTTGCACCGTCGGCATCAGGGCCTATGCACATCGGTCACGCAATGACTGCTTGCTTGTCTTTTTTATTTGTTGAAGAATATGGCGGGAAATTTTACGTCAGGATTGAAGACACAAATCCTGAAAATATTTATCCCGATTCCTACAAACTTTTAAAACAAGATTCAGAATGGCTTTTCAAAGGCAAAGCAAAAATTTTGATTCAAAGTGACAGGTTGAATTT
>CAYQQA010000001.1:0-6973 GCA_964419805.1 Candidatus Woesearchaeota archaeon | reverse complement strand
TTTGTATTATAAAAGCGCTGAAAAATTAATAACTTTAAAAAAAGCCTATGTTTGTACATGTTCTGCTGATGATTTCAGAGAGTTTGTCAAAAATAAAAAATCATGTCCTTGCAGAAAATTAAAATCAAAAGACAATTTTTTAAGGTGGAAAAACATGCTTGATAAAAAAGGTTACGTGCCTGGCGAAGCTGTTTTGCGTTTCAAAAGTTCAATGAGCCACAAAAACCCTGCGATGAGAGATTTTCCTTTGGCAAGAGTCAACACTTTTCCTCACGCGCGAACGAAAAATAAGTATAGAATCTGGCCGTTGATGAATTTGGCTGTGGCTGTCGATGATATGGATTTGGGCATGACCCATATTATTCGTGCGAAGGATCACAGAGACAATGCTCAAAGGCAGAAAATGATTTACAATGCTTTGGGCAAAAAATTTCCATGGACAGGTTTCCTGGGAAGATATCATTTTAGAGATTTAAAATTATCGACAAGTTTTTTCAGAAGCGAAATTCAAAACGGAATTTATTCGGGCTGGGATGATCCGAAATTGCCAACAATTGCATCTTTAAAAAAACAAGGCTACAAACCAGGAGCGTTTTATAAATTTGCAGAGCGAGTTGGACTTTCTGAAAACGATAAAGTCATAGACAAGAAAGAATACTTTATTTTGTTGAAAGAGTTTAATAAAAGGCAAAACAACAATTATCATCGCGCACAGATTTTCGACAGTGAAAAATGCTGACAAAATTATTGTATTGGACGAAAAAAAGATTGCAGAGTGCGGAAGCCACAAAGAGTTGATGGCTAAAAAGAGCATTTATTACAAACTTTATACTTTGCAAAAAGGAATTGATTAACACAAAAACTTTAAATAGTAAAAAATATTTTAAATACAAAGATAAAAGGAGGTTATCATGAATGATAAAAAGGGTTTGTCCACTGTCGTTACAACGCTGATTATAATACTTTTAGTTCTTGTGGCAATCGGATTGATTTGGGTTGTTATTAGGACAGCTATTGAAGGTGGTGCGGACGAAATTGATTTAGGAACCAAATGTCTCAGTGTAGATGTAAGAGCTACTTCGGTTGGTTGTTGGGATTCCGGTAGTGGTTTTCTTTGCAACGTATCTCTTTCAAAGAAGAGAGGTTCTGAAGAAATTGGTGGCGTGAAAGTGATTTTCCATAATACAACGGCAGAGGAAACCAGCCAGACGTTGGATTCGGAAGATTATCAAGTAACTAATATAAATCTTCTGGCGACTGAGAAAATGAATGGGGTTGTTACCGGACTTACAACGCAGCCTGATGAAGTGGATGTGTTTGTTTACTTTGTTGATTCAAAAGGAGAAAAGTTCATTTGTTCTCAACCAAATCCATTTAGTTTTTAATTTTAATTTTTTTATGTTTCTTTTATTTGTTTTGTTTTAATAGTTTGAACTTTATCTAAAAAACCAACAAATTAATTATTAATCCAACTATTATTCCAACCAATCCGCCGTTGACAATGTTTTTTACATAGTGTCTTTTGAGAATCACTCTTGAAATTCCGACTAAAGTTGCAAACGCTAGAAGGAAAATTAAGATGGCTGTTGAAGTGTTCAGACCGATTGAAATCGCAAACGCAAAACTCGATGCTGTGTGTCCACTTAACAGGGAGTTTTTTTCAATTTTTCCGATGTAAGTTTTATATTTATTTTTCTTTCTTGGCCGGTTCATAAAAACAATTGATTTCAAAAGCAAAATAAGGATTATTGTTAAAGAAACTGTCACAGCGTATTTTATAAAAATTGAGAAATCAAGAACAAGGATAAACGCGAGTGCAACAATATGGAAAATTACACTTCCGAAAGACGTAAAATCCCTAACTAAATTTATCCAAATCTCTTTTTCAACAGTTTTGTTTATAAACTTCATAGTTATATTAGAAAAAATTTATATTAAAATTTTTGTTTTTCTGTTTTTACAAAAAAAGTTCTGGGTTTTAAAACTTAATAATTTACCAAAATTCAAAAAACCTTCGCTTCGCTCAGAAATAATCCCTACTGTTAATCAGCTAAAATCAACATATAAAATTTTCATTCTAATTAATAGTTTCATCAAACTTAGGTAATTTTTTTTTGATTAAATATTCCCGACAACAACGTAAACTTCATCGTTCTTTTTTGCTTTGGGAATTTTGATACCGATGTTCATTCCTTTTTTTGTGGTCTTGATTGATTTTTTGAAACATTCAATTCTTTTAACTTTTGTTTTTACAATTCCTGTTTTCGGTCCAATCACAACAAGGTTATCTCCAACAGTTATTCTCGAGAAAACTTTAATCAATGCAACCTGCGATTTTGATAAATAATTGTAAATTCTTCCGACAAAATGTTTTTTTTCTTTAGATGCAGAATGTTCGACTTTGGAAAAATCGTCGGCAGTTGGCGTGCCGAAATAAAAGCCTGAAGAAAATTCTTTATTATAAACTTTTTCTAATTCTTTTATGGAGTTTTCAATTTCTTTTTTTGAGAGTTTTTTGTCTATTGCTTTTCTGTAAGTTCTTACAACCGTATCGACATATCTTGCGTCTCGGTTTCTTCCCTCGATTTTAAAGCTCACAACCCCGCTGTTTTTTATTTTTCCAAAAAAAGGTAAAGTGCACAAATCCTTGGCTGATAAGATTGTTTTGTTTTTTAGTTTTAATTCTTTTCCTTCTTGAGAGTCTTTGATGATGTAAGATCTTCTGCAAGATTGGAGGCACGTTCCGCGATTTGCAGATTTTCCGTACATGAATTGTGACATAAAACATCTCCCGGAAATTGCAACACACATCGCGCCGTGGATGAATATTTCTGTGTCAACAATTTTTGAAATTTTTTTAACTTGTTCTAAAGTACATTCTCTTGCAAGAACAATTCTTTTAGCACCGAGCTTTTTGTAAAATTTTGCTGATTCTGAATTTGCAACTGATGCTTGTGTTGAAACGAAAAATGGGATTTTATATTTTTTACACAAATTAATAACTGCTAAATCCCAGCAAATAATTGCGTCCGCTTTTCCCTTTAATTGTGTTATTGTTTTCTCTATTTTTTTAATTTCGTTGTTGTAAATTATGGTATTGAGAGTTACGTATTTTTTTACTTTCCTTGGGCTAGAGTTGCAGATTTCATTGATTTTTTCAAAATCTTTTAATTCAAAGTTTTTGGCTCCGGCGCGCATTGAAAATTCTTTTAGTCCGAAATAAACTGCGTCAGCTCCTGCATTAACTGCCGTTTTCAAAGTCGTGAAATCTCCGGCTGGCGCGAGCAATTCGAGTTTTTTATTTTGTGATTTATTCATTTTTTTATTAGATTAGTTAACTTTAAAAAGATTTAATTTTTGTTATAATTATGGATGTTAAAGATTGGAGTTGCCCCCATCATTGGTAAACTGAATGATTTTCTCAGCTGTGCTTTTCTTGAAAAACCTTATAAATTCTTTTCAATTAAATTTAAAATGGTGGTTGTAGTTTAATGGTAGAACGTGTGGTTGTGGTCCGCAAGACGAGGGTTCGATTCCCTCCTTCCACCCTGGGGTTAAAATGAAAGTTGAACTGAAAAGATTTACGCTGAAAGATTACGTAAGATTTCTAAAAACGAAGTTAAGCCCGAAAACCAGAAAAGAATTTTCAAGAAGTCTTGTTGGTTATCTAATCTCTGGGATAAGGAGTGTTGGATCAAAAAATAAATATCACAGATTTTCAGTTTATGCCGATGAAAAATTTGTAGGTTTTGGAACAATTTATAATCTCAGAGGATTTTATGAATTAGGAATTTTTACTTTGCCAAAATTTAGAAATAAAGGAATCGCCTTGGAGGCTACAAAAAAGTTAATCGAGCATTCTTTTGAAAAATTAAAATTTAAAAATATAAAAGTTGTTATTGATAAAGATAATCCTGCACCTTACAAAATTGCAAAAAAACTTGGTTTTAAGTTAATTAAAAAGACCGGCAGAGAAATTATTTTTGAAAAATTAAAATGAAAACAGATTTAGTAAAAGGATTTAAAGATTTTGTTGGCGAAGATGCTCAAAAACGTGAAGAAATAAGAAAAGTTTTAGTTGAAACTTTTGAAGCATATTGTTTTGAGCCGGCCGAAACGCCTGTTGTGGAATATGAGGCTTTTGTTAAGGGAAATAATTCTAATGACGACGCTGTTTCAGATATTTTTAGATTGAAGGACAAAGGAAAAAGAAAACTTGCTTTAAGATATGAGTTTACTTTTCAGTTAAAAAGAATCGCTGATGGGAAGAAGCTTCCTTATAGGAGGTATCAAATCGGTCCGGTTTTCCGGGATGAGCCGGTGTCTTCAAATAGATTCAGGCAATTTACTCAATGCGACATTGATATAGTCGGAAGCACGGTTAAAGAAGAAGCCGAGATTCTTGCAGTAGCTTACGAAATTTTAAAAAAGCTTAATTTGAGTCCTTTAATTTTAATTAATAACAGAGAGCTTATGAATGAAATTTTGGATGATAATAATATTAAAATGAAAGATAGAGAATTTGTTTTACGGGAAATTGATAAATATGATAAAATTAATGAAGGAAAATTGAGAAATAATTTAAAACGTTTTAAAGCGGAAAATGTTTTGGATAGTTTGAAAAAAGGTGAAAAGTATTTTGCACAATTTTCATCTTATAAAAAAATTATAAGTTTAAAAGAATACTGCAAAGCGTTTGGAGTGCCTGTGGTTTTCGCGCCGAGTGTTGTCAGAGGTTTGTCTTACTACAATGGAAGTGTTTTTGAAATAAAATCTAAGAAAATGAAGGAGACTTTGGCTGCGGGAGGAAGTTATTTTATTGATAAAACACAGGCAACAGGAATTAGTTTTGGACTTGAAAGATTAAGTTCATTAGCAAAGCTTGAGAACAAAAAAGAAAAATGGCTTGTGATTTCTTTGGAACAGGACAGACAGGCAATTTACGTTGCTGACAAACTGCGAAAAAGGAAAAACTTAGTTTTTGTTTATTATGGAAAACCGAGTAAAGCGTTGGAATATGCAAATTCTAAAAAGTTTGACAAAGTTATTTTTGTAGGAAGTAAAGAAGTAAAGTCAAAGAAATTCAAAGTCAAAGATATGAAAACTGGAAAGGAGAAGGTTTTGAGGGTTTGATTAATCTCTCAAAATTTTATAAAGTTTTTTTAATCCTTCTTTATTGTGAGGCCATTTTAAAAGTTTTATGGCTTCGTCAAATTTACACCATTTAATTTTATCATGTTCAGGATAAATATTTGCGTCTAAATTTATTTTTTGACTTGAATCAATTTCAATTCCAAAAACATAAGAGGTTTTATTTGGTTCTTCTTCTAATTTGAATAGATAGACATCTTTGATAATTCTTTTGAATTGTTTTATTCCGGTTTCTTCAATGGTTTCTCTTTTAACTGCTTGTAAAGGATTTTCATTTTTTTCAACTCTGCCGGACACTGGTTGCCAAAAACCTCCTCGAGATGGAATTCTTTTCAATAAAAGAAATTCCCAATTTTTTCTGTTTTTTTTAAAAATTATTCCCAAAATTGCTTTTTTCATCAAACTTCTCCTCTGAAACTTTTTTGATTTTTATCAAAATGAATCTCCATTCTCCAAGAGTTATCTTTTCCGGAAATTTCCGATGTCAAAATTTTCAACGGCTTTTTGAAAAGCGGGCAGTCTAAGACCAGGGTTTCGAATTCTCCTCCTTCGCCTGCGGGATGAATCTTGTATTTTGTTTTCAGTTTTTTTGTGTCCTGAACAAATTTTTTGTCAATTTTTCTTCCAAGCCATTTTTCGTCTAAAGGATAAGCAGCGACGCCGACAATCAAAACTTTGAATTTGTTTTTTATCAGTTCATTAAGATATTTTATTTCGTCTTTGTGCCACAATGGATTCAAACACTTTAATTTCAATTTGTCGCAGATTTTTTGGATTCTTTTAGCCTGATAATCGCTGTGTAAAGCTCCTGTCACAATTCCCGTAATTTTATATTTTGATTTGGCTTTTTTAATAACTCGTTCAAGGTCTTTTAGTTCAGCCTCTTTTTTTCCTTTTGTTTTTCCAGTCACCAACGGCAAACCCATGACCTCTGCTTGTTCTTCAACTCGTTTTATATTTGGAGTGTGAAACATATAAGAATCCTGATTTTCCGAAAACAAACTTATCAAACAAGCAAGTTTGTGTTTTTGCTTCTTTGCCAAAAATGCCGCGTATGTTGAGTCTTTTCCGCCCGAAAAAAGAACGCCGAGTTTCATGGAATGAATAGATAACAAATCTTTATAAAGATTGTATTTTAAAATTTTTTATGATAATTCCAAGGAGAGCTTTTCTAAGAGATGCTAAAGAAATGAGGAAGCTTTCTTTATCTAGAAGAGTTGATAGAAATTCTGAAGAAAGTAGTGGGTTGATTGAATATTCTGTTCCAAGTTTAGAGGAATATGTACGCAGAATAAAAAATGGATGTACATATGTTGTGGATAATCTTCTATCAAATACGATAATTGGATTCATGGATTCATTTGCGGGAGAGGATTTAGCAGATATTTTTAGGGACAATCTTATTACAAATAGAATAATCTGTTTAGAAAAAGAATCTTTTGTCTATTCTAACACTCTTGTCGTTTCAAGAAATTCTGAAACAAAAGGAGTTTCATCCATGCTTTTGGAAAGGATTGTAAAAAATGCGAAAAGAGGGTATTACTCTTTATGGGGAGCGATAGTTCATCAACCAAAGTTAAATGTATGAAGTATTAAATTTTCTGAGAGAAAAGGGTTTAAGTTAGTAGAAGAATTTTCAATTTCTGATGAGTTAATATTTGGTCTTTATAAAAAGCCTTTGAAATAAAATTTATGACTCTCCCAAAGGATTTTCAAAATCTTCGTTTATTTTTTTCAATCGCTTTTTTGCAGTTTTATCTTTTTTCTCAAGCTCTTTTATTCCTTCTTCAAGTTCTTGTTTCAATTCTGCAAAAGGATCTCC